>QIIW01000151.1 GCA_003231645.1 Acidimicrobiia bacterium
ACCCGGTGGGCGCCGCCTGTGATCAGTGCAGTCTTACCATCGAGATCCATCGCTCTCCCCGTGTCGCTACCGAAGGTTCAAGCTAGACGATCGAGTTCCCTGTGGAGTCATCGTCGGCAAGATGTCGGTATTTTCGATACTTGGTCACCGCGATCGACGCAGAGGGGCTGTTTTTCGACGATTTCGCTTCTCCACGAGACATCAAGGCGCGAAGATCAGCGACTTTTTCGGCAGTCGGGATGAGGAAGGTTCGGGGCG
This sequence comes from Acidimicrobiia bacterium, assembly GCA_003231645.1. Lineage (GTDB taxonomy): Bacteria > Actinomycetota > Acidimicrobiia > Acidimicrobiales > Aldehydirespiratoraceae > SZUA-87. The sequence goes on from QIIW01000151.1 coordinate 259, forward strand.
GCCGGAGCAGTATTGGGGGGCCCGATCGGCTGAGATGCGCCCGTGGCAGCCCGCGAGGAGAGTCATGTCTTCATTCGACACCGAGATTGCTGAAACCGCGGAGTGGATGGGGGGTCTGCGATTCCAGGCGATCACCCGCCTCTACTCGGCCCGCCAGGTGGTCGAACAGCGAGGCACCATTCGCAACGACCACACCGTCGCACGCGAAGCCGCGGCGGGTTTCTACGACCGCCTTCGTGAACTCTTCTCGCAGAACAAGTCGATCACCACCTTCGGCCCCTACACGCCGGGGCAGGCGGCTTCCATGAAGCGCATGGGGATCGAGGGCATCTATCTCGGTGGGTGGGCCACCTCGGCCAAGGGCTCGGTCAATGAAGACCCCGGGCCCGATCTGGCCGGCTATCCGCTCAGTCAGGTTCCCGACGAGGCCGCGGTGCTGGTGCGGGCCCTGCTGTCCGCCGACAAGAACCAGCAGTTCCGCCTGTCCCGTATGAGTGATGAGGAGCGTGCGACGGCCAGGACCTATGACTTCCGACCGTTCATCATCGCTGATGCCGACACCGGTCACGGCGGGGACGCCCACGTCCGCAACCTCATTCGTCGTTTCGTCGAGGTCGGCGTGCCCGGCTACCACATCGAGGATCAAAAACCGGGTGTCAAGAAGTGCGGCCACCAGGGAGGCAAGGTTCTCGTCGGCTCCGATGAGCAGATCAAACGTCTCAACGCGGCCCGATTCCAGCTCGACATCATGGGGGTGGCAGGCATCATCGTGGCTCGCACCGACGCCGAGTCGGCATCCCTGCTCGACGGCGGCTCGGACGAACGCGATCAGCCGTTCATCCTCGGCGCCACCAACACCGCGGTTCCGTCCTACAAGCTCGGCTTCCTGGCCATGGTCAGGGCGCTCAACGCGGCGGGCGTCGAGGAGCTCAACGGTTTCCGTCTCTACGCGGTGCCGGAAGTCGACTACGCCTTCGCCGAAGCGTGGCTCGAGCAGGCCGGCGTCATGCCGGCGATCGCTGCCGCGGCGGTCGCCTGGGCCGATGGCACCGAGACCAGCGCCGAGGTCACCCTCGATACGGCGTCCAACGCGTTTCTTGCAGCATGGGAGGCCGCGGCCGGTCTCGTCACCTACCCGGAGGCCGTGGCCGAGGCCATGTCGGCTCGAATCGGGGAGGGCGAGGAGTTCGCCGCCACGCCCCGCGAGTGGCTCGAGTTCGCGGGCCGAGCGGCCCATTCCGATGCCCGTCGCCGGGCCGAGGAGCTTGGTGTCGACATCGTCTGGGACAGCAACCTGGCCAGAACCCCCGAGGGCTACCACCTGATCCAGGGCGGCATTCCCTACGCGGTCGCCAAGTCGCTCGCCGCCGCTCCCTACGCCGATCTGCTCTGGATGGAAACCAAGACGGCCAATCTGGCCGAGGCGGCCGAATTCGCCGAGGCGATCCACGCTGCTTTCCCCGACCAGATGCTGGCCTACAACCTCTCGCCGTCGTTCAACTGGGACACCACCGGAATGACCGAGGACGAGATGCGCGAGTTCCCACAGCGTCTCGGCGAGTTGGGGTTCACGTTCAACTTCATCACCTACGGCGGCCACCAGGTGGATGGCATGGCCTCCGAGGAGTTCGCGACGGCGCTGCTCGAGGATGGCATGCTCTCGCTGGCTCGGCTCCAGCGCAAGCTGCGTCTGGTCGAGTCGGAATATCGCACTCCTCAGACCCTGGTCGGCGGCCCTCGTCTCGACGCCGCGCTCAGTGCCTCGTCGGGCCGCACTGCCACCACCAAGGCGATGGGTGCCGGTTCGACCCAGTTCCAACACCTGGTGCAGACCGAGGTCCCGACCTCACTGCTCAAGGGCTGGCTTCGTGAGTGGGCGGACCACAACTCGATCGACGAGTCGGTGCGTGTGTCGCTGCGTCCCAACACCTCCGGCTCGGGTCTACTCGAACTCAATCTGCTCGACAGCTCCGACCGGTCGCTGGCCAGCATGGTGTTCGCCACCATCCAGGATCGCCGCGGCCACAACATCCTGTCGATCCGCGATCAGAACACCGCCGATGACATGCGCCGCAAGCGGCTGATGACGCTCATGCACATCTTCCTCATTCACCGGTACAAGAGCGCCACGGTCCACTACGTCAGCCCCACCGACGACAACCATCGCCAGACCCAGAGCATGAAGGTCCTGGGGATGTTCTCCGATGTCAAGGACGAGGTCGGACACATCATCGTGGCGACCGTCGACGCGGGCTGCATGCGCGAACTGCTCGACGAGTCGACCGGTGCGCTCAGTCGGATGATCGACAAGAGCTGACCTGCGTCTTCGGTGGCCGCGTCGACGGTCAGGCCCAGATGTCGCCGATGGTGTATCCCTCGGGGAACGGGTCGGTCGGGTCGAGCACGTACTCGGCTCGACCGGTTATCCATGCCTGACCGGCGATGGTGGGCACGACAGCCGCGTGACGGCCCACCGCGGTCTCCTCCACGAGTTCGCCGGTGAACAGCGTACCGATGATGCTCTCGTTGACGAATGGTTGGTTGATCCCGAGCCGACCCTTGGCGTGGAGTACGGCCATTTCCGCGCTGGTGGCCGTGCCGCACGGTGACCGGTCGAACGCTCCGGTCCAGGTGCCGGGGCGATCCCAGTCGAGTCGACCCGAGGCCACCGTCACGACGTTCTTGAGAGCGGCGTCGGGATGGGTGGGAGGTCCGGTGAGCATCGAGATGCTCACGTCGGCCATGGCCGGATTGTCGGGGTGCACCACCGGGAGTTGCTCGGCTGCGGCCTGACGCAACATGGCCGAGATGCGAGCCAGTTCTCGGCCGTTGGCCGGTGTGATTTCGAGGTCGAACCGGGCGGCCTCGGCGATGACGTACCACATGCCACCCCACGCGATGTCGACGACGGCCGGGCCGAGGTGGGGGATGTCGATCTCGGTATCGAGGTGCACGGCGAACGCCGGCACGTTGCGGAACTTCACTTCGGTGACCTTGCCGTCGTGGCAGGTGGCCCGGATTTCGACGAGACCGGCCGGAGCCTCGAGCGTGAACTCGGTGACCGGTTCGTGCATCTCGATGATGCCGGTCTCGATCAGCACGGTCGCCACGCAGATCGTGTTGGTGCCCGACATGGCCGGGTACTCGGTCTGCTCCATGATCACGAACCCGGCATCGGCTTCCGGTCGGGTGGGCGCCAGCACCACGTTGCAGCACAGCGCCGGGTAGCCGCGGGGCTCGCGGAGCATCAACTTGCGGAGACCGTCGTCGTGCTCGCGCAGCCAGACCATCTTGTCGTAGATGGTGTCGCCGGGTGGGTCGTCGACCCCGGCCACGATCACCCGGCCGGGCTCACCCTCGGCATGAGCGTCGTAGGCGGTGATCCTTCTGATCGGCGGCATGGTTACGCCCCCTCGACCTCGACCAGGTTGTCGCAGAACGTGGGGCCGCCCGCCAGGTCGCCGAGCGCGTCGCTGGTGAGGGAGTTGGCGCCGGCCAGAGCCGCGTCGCTCCGCCCGCGGCCGAAGGGAACCGCCACCGTACCCGGCATGACCCGTTCGGTGACCGAAGCCGTGCACGCCATCTCTCCCGATTCGTTGTACACCCGAACCCGGTCGCCGTCGGTGATCGACCGGGCCGTGGCGTCGTCGGGATGGATCTCACACCGCGGTTCCGGCTCGGCGCGCAGGAACACCGGCAGCGCGGTGTAGGACGAGTTGATCGAGTGGTGCCGCTTGAGGGTGAGCAGCCGCAGCGGATGAGGGCCCGACCCGGACGGCACGTGGGCGGGCGGGCGATACTCGGCGACCGGATCGAGCCCGACCGAGGCGAGTGTCTGGCACGAGAACGCGAATGTCGTCTCGGCCGCCACGGCCGTGCCGATCGGGCTGCCGACACGCGCGAACCCGTCACGGCGCAGAGCCTCGGCGGTGACCCCGGCCTCGGCGGCGGGAGAGTCGGCGAGGACCATTTCCATCAACTCGTGATCATCGAGTCGGAACACCTCGTCGTCGAATCCGAGCCGGCCGGCGAGCAGTCTGGCCACCTCGGCGTTCGACTTCGACTCGCCCATCGGATCGATGGCGGCCTCGTTCCACGAGAGATACGAGAACCCCCACGAGCCGACCACGTCGGCATGTTCGAGCATCGTCGTCGCCGGCAGCACGATGTCGCCATGGCGGGCAGTGTCGGTCATGAACTGGTCGTGCACGACCGTGAACAGATCGACACGGCGTAGACCTTCGAGCACTCGTTGCTGGTCGGCGGCGATGACCGCCGGGTTGCTGTTCCACACGTAGAGCGAGCGGATCGGCGGGTCCATGGCGTTGTCGCCGAGCATCCGACCGAGCTGGATCATGCTGACCTGTCGCGTGTCGGGCGGTGCCAGGTCGGGCCGGGAAATCGCCCCGAGATTCAGTTCGCCGATCGACACGGCGTTGCTGATGCCGCCGGCCGGCCAGCGCCACTGTCCGGTGAGCGCCGGCAGGCATTGGATCGCCCGCAATGCCGAACCCGAACCGGCCGAGCGCTGCATGCCGACCCCGTACCTGATCGCCGCCGGCCGTGCGGTGGCGTAGAGACGGGCAAAGGTGACGATGTCAGCCGCGGGTATGCCGGTTTCGGCCGCGGCCCTGTCCGGCGTCCACGCCTCGACCGCGGTTCGGTAGGCGTCGATGTCGGTCGTGCGGGCCCCGATGAAGTCGTCGTCGGCCAGTCCGTCACGCAGGATCACGTGGCCGGCAGCGAGCGCGAGCGCCCCGTCGGTGCCCGGGTGGGGCCGGAGGTGGAGGTCGGCGTGGGCTGCGGTCCGACTGCGATACGGGTCGATCACCACCAGCTTGGCGCCGTTGCTCTTGCGGGCCCGCCGGATCAACTCCCAGGTGTGGATTGACGTCGACACCGGATCCATCCCCCAGACCACGATCGTGGCGGCATCGGGCAGGTTCTCGGGGTCGGACCACGCAACGCCGGTGAGAAAACTCAGCGCGAACCCCTGGGGCCCACAGATCGAGCGGTCCAACCGGGTGGCCCCGAGTCGGTTGAACAGGGCATCCATGGTTCCGAACGCATCGAGCATGCCCATGGACCCGAGGTAGGAGTAAGGCAGGATGGCCTCGGGACCGTGGCGGTCGGTGATGTCGTTCCAGCGCGACACGATCTCGTCGAGGGCCTCGTCCCAACCGATCGGCTCGAACTCGCCCGTACCCTTCGACCCGGTCCGCCGCATGGGTGACATCAGCCGATCGGGGCTGTAGACCCGCTCGAGATAACGATCGACCTTCGCACAGAGGAACCGACCCGTGATCGGATGCGACGAATCCGCCCTGATGTCGACAGCACGGCCGGTGCCATCTACGGTCACGATCGAACTACAGGCGTCGGGGCAGTCGTGGGTGCAGGTGACCCGTACCTCGCGCTTGGTCATGTCGATCTCCCGTCGTGTTCGAAGCGCTCATGTTGGCACACCGACCAGGGGTTTCGGCAGAACCACCTCGAAGCGGGCTCCGCCATGGGACGGTGACATGCCGCGGGCATGATCGGTGGCGACCCCGCCTCGGCGGCGCCTTCACCGATTCATGACATCCACCCGCGAGAATCTTCGTATGGGACAATCTCGATCGAGGCGACCCGGCCGTCGCATACTCGTGGCGTTGACAATCCTGGCGGTGCCGGCCCTCGCCGGGTGCGCCAAGATCCGGTCCACGAGTGAGGAGGCCTCGTCACAGTTGGCGGTGGCGACGAACACCACCGAGTCGGCGGCATTGTCGGCGGCCACGACGCCGCCCCCGGCCGAGGTCCCGGCTGGTATCTGCGAGGGCCAGGGAACGATCGTCCACCGCAACATCGCCTACGACGTGATCGATGGTGTCGATCCCAACCTGTTGAGTCTCGACGTCTACGAGCCGGCTCGCTCCGCCGACTGTCCGGCCGCGCCGATCATGGTTTATGTACATGGTGGTGCCTGGAGCATCGGCGACAAGACCGGCACGGTCGACGACAAGATCTCGTGGTTCAACCAACGGGGCTGGGTCTTCGTGAGCGTCAACTACCGGTTGTCACCCGTGAGCCTCGGCGCCGACTCCACCGCGCTCGACCCGGCCCGCATCAAGTACCCGATCCACAACGACGATGTGGCGACGGCGATCGCGTGGGTCCATGACAACGCGGCGCGATACGGGGCCGATGCCGATGCGTTGTCGATCATGGGTCACTCGGCCGGCGCCGGCATCATCGCCGCGATCGCGACGGACGAGAGATACCTCGGCGACCATGGGCTGGGGCTCGGCACGATCCGATGTGCGGTACCACTGGACACTGCGGCGTACGACATTCGGGCCAGGGCCGAGTCGGGCTTGACCAAGGGGCTCTACCTCAACGCCTTCGGGACGGTCCCTGAGACCTGGGACGATGCGTCACCGATCAATCACGTGGCATCCGGCAAGGACATCCCTGATTTCTTCATCGTGACTCGGGGCTCGGCGTCACGAGTTTCGCAGGCCCGGGACTTCGCCGCGGTGCTCACCGAAGCCGGCGTATCGGTACGAGTTCTCCGCGCCGATGGCCTCGATCACGCCGGCGTCAACCGGGCGATCGGATCTCCCGGCGACAGCCTGATCACTCCCGAACTCGGTCGATTCCTGGAGGGCTGCCGGTAGTCGTCGGATCGGGAGTGTCATGCGGTGCCGGCCAGTCGGGCCAGGGGCAAGTCGGGCGAACGGACGGGTTCGTCCGGTTCACGGGTGTCGGTCCGGTGAAGTTCGTGCCGTCCGAGGTAACCGCCGGCCGCGACCGGTAGCCACATGTCGAAGATCCTGAACAGCGCGACGGTGAGTGCCGCTGCGGGTAGCGCCGCCCCGAGGCTCACGAGCATTGCCGCCGTGGACGCCTCGACCGGCCCGACTCCGCCCGGCACGATTGTCACCAGCGACGTGGCCAACGCAGTTGCGTAGAGGATCATGGCGGTGACCACCGTGAGGTGAACGCCGGCGGCCGCGGCCGCGGCGAACAACGCCATGGCGCCGAGGACCTTGGAGAGGATCGCGTAGCCGAGCACCTTCCTCACTGCCCGGGGCTGTTGACGCGCCGTGGTGATGGAGTCATGGAGTTCATCCGCGGAACGCCAAGCGGATTCGGTCGTGTCGACGGACCCAGAACGGGTCAGGCGCCCTTTCAATCTCCACGCGGCACCAAACAGCCTCCGCGTGAGAGCCTGGCTCCTGACCACGGTGATCACCACCGCGCAGAGCAGCGCCGAATAGACGGCGAATCCGATCGCCGCCGCCATCCACCATCCGGCAAGTCGGCCGGTGAGGGCGAGAACACCGACCGTGCCCGACATGAGAATTCCCAGCGCCGCGAACGACGCAAACGATGCCAGCGCATAGGCACCGGAGACCCGACCGGCGGCGAGACCCATCCGGTTGCCGCGACGCACGAAGACGGTCAACCCCGAGGCACCGCCGGAACGAAGGATCTTGTTGGCGGCGAATCCGACGGTGGCGGTACCGGTCATCGCGACCGGTTCGACGGCGAGTCCGACCGCCCGGTGGGCCGTCCATGCCAGAAGGCCACGGTTGACGATCGCCGCGACCGAGAGGCCGATGCCGGCAAGGAGCGGAAGCGGCGACATCCGATCGAACCCGGAAACGATGGTCCCGGCAATGGAGGAGTCGGCGGCGGCGAACGCGATCGCCCCGGCGATCACCGCCACCACGACCAAGAGCCGGGGAAGCTTGGTGATCAGGTCCGGTCGCATTTTCGTGTCCTCGAGTCGTATCGCAGCACCCCCGTTCCGTGACGGCTTCGGGGTGTCGGCTGGACGGGAGGGTGCCCTGTCGGCAGTGATCACTATGACGAATCCCGCTAAATGCAGGCTGAAGCAACCTGAAACCGCCTTCAGGAACCCGGAGACACCTCGAACAAGCGGAGACACCTCGGCCAAGCTCCGCGGTCATTGAGTGACCACGGTGGGTGGGGTGGCGGTGGCGTTGGCCCGCAACGGTTGATCGAGTTCGACCAGCGACAGTCCGCTGCCGATGAGGAACGCGAGCGAGCCAATGAGAAAGACCGGGTTCGAGACAAGGTTGGCACCGACCTCGAACGGGCCGTGGGCGAAGTAGCCGGCCAGGCTTCCCCCCAGGAAGCATGCGCCTCCGACTAGGTTGAACCGGGCCGCGGTCGAGCCGATGTCCGCGGCCGGCTTGGCCTCGAGCCACAGGATTCTGCCGGCGATGACGAACCCGACCGATCCCAGGGTGCTGGGGGTCCAGATCCAGATGTCGTCACCGATCCACGAGAGCGAAGTGTCAGCCGCGGCGGCGACCATGGCGAACTGGAACAGGATGACGGCCGAGATCCCTTGGATGAACGAGGCTTGGCCGGCGGCGGTGGCCCACACGCTCCCCGGCGTGCGTCGGCCGTTGAGCCGGTGTGCCGCGTCGGAGGCTTCGACGATGGCGAGCAGCGCCCCGACGCTGAAGCCGACGGATCCGACGAGATTGAACCAACGTGCCGACGGGTCGTTGGTGAAGGCGAGGATCCCGCCGATGACGAACAATGTGGAGCCGGCGGTGAACAGGGCGGCCAGCCACCACGACACATCGAAGTGACGGGCCCGGCGTTGCAACGTCCTGGACTTGCGGTGCCAGCGGGCATTCCACTCGGTGGCGATGCCGTCGGCACCGGTCCAGCGGAGATGAACGAGGGACCGGCCGACCCATGAACCGTTTTCGGTCCGCTCGGGGGGGTTGCCGGGCGCGGAGGCGGCGGGATCGGGGCGACGCCGGCGGGGGGTCAGTGGTGGAACCGGGTCGAGGACGGGGTGGTCGCGGTGCCGGCGAAGTGATCGAGGTGGCGGCGGGTGTCGGCAAGCAGGGCGGTGGCGAGGTCGTGGCTGAAGCCCTCCCTGCACACGATGCGCAGGGCGGTGATGTCGGTACGGTTCCGGGGGAATGTGTAGGCGGGGACCTGCCACCCGTGGTCGCGGTAACGGTAGGAAAGGTCGAACTCCGTGGCACCGGTGTTCTCGGTGAAGCGGTAGGCGAAAACGGGGAGGTCGACGCCGGTGGTGAGCAGGTCGAAGGCGCCGGTGTCCTCGAACTCGCCGGCGAGCCACAGGGCGACGTCCTGACTGGCTTGGTGGATGCGGCGGAACCCTTCGTGGCCGAGGCGCACGAAGTTGTAGTACTGGCCGATCACCTGGCTGCCGGGACGGGAGAAGTTGATGGCCATGGTCGGTTCGGGTCCGCCGAGGTAGTTGGTGTAGAAGACCAGGTCCTCGGGCAGATGGGAGCGGTCCCGCCACAGCACCCAGCCGACACCGGCGTACACGAGCCCGAACTTGTGACCCGAGGCGTTGATCGACATGACGCGATCGAGAGAGAAGTCCCACCGCAAATCGGGTTGCAGGAACGGCGCCACGAAACCGCCGGATGCGGCGTCGACGTGCACCGGTATGTCGAGACCGCTGCGACGGTGCAGATCGTCGAGCCCCTGGCAGAGCGCTTCGACGGGTTCGTAGCTGCCGTCATAGGTCGACCCCAGGATACCGATCACGCCGATGGTGTTCTCGTCGCACAGGGCGACGGCCTCGTCGACACCGAGGTGGAGTCGGTCACCCTGCATGGGGATGAAGCGGGGCTCGACATCCCAGTAGCGACAGAACTTCTCCCAGCAGACCTGGACGTTGATGCCCATCACCAGGTTGGGCCTCTCGGTGTCGGAATCGGCGCGGCCGGCTTGCCACCGCAGCTTCATGGCGAGCCCCCCGAGCATGGCCGCCTCGCTCGAACCGACGGTGGAGGTTCCCATGGCGGTCGTGTCTGCGTTGGCGTCGGTGGGGCTGTTCCACAGGCCGGCGATGATCTTGAGGCAACGCCGTTCGATCTCGGCCGTCTGCGGATACTCGTCACGGTCCACCATGTTCTTGTCCAACGTCTCGGCCATCAGTTTCTGGGCTTGGGGTTCCATCCAGGTGGTGACGAAGGTGGCCAGGTTCATGCGGGAGTTGCCGTCCAACATGAGCTCGTCGTGGATGAGCTCATACACGGCTTCTGCGTCGGACTCACCGGCCGGGAGACGGTTGCGAGGAACATCGGTCAGTCGGCGGCGGGCATAGACCGGGGTGAGGACATCGTCGGCCGGGTCACAGGCCTCGGGGCTCATGCGCCGACGCCGTTGTCAAACGGATCAGGCATGGTGCAGCCGAGGGCGGGCGCAGACGTCGAAAAGATGATTGGGAGACCGGAGCCGGGCCGGGTCCTGAACTCTGCCGCAAGGTTCACAAGCCGATCCTCCCATCGGACGCTGAGACAACTGCGAAGATAGCAAGACGAAGGCGACGACGCCCGTCGCCGGTCAATTGGTGGATCGAGGGTTAGCCTTCAGGGGTGGGTGACACCGGTGATACCAGTGCCGACGACCAGTCGAGTCGGCTCGAAACCGACCTCGACTCGGTCGAGTCGGCCCTCGCCGCGCTCGACGCCGACGATCTCGACCGGGCCGAGGCGTTGGCGGCCTCGCTCGACGCGTCTGCGGACGTCGTTGACATGTCCGCTCCGGCCGATGGGCCGTCCGACGGGGACTGACGCCCGCCGCAGCCTGGCTGAGCGCCGCGATCATCTGGCGCGCACGGCCCGAATCGCCCGCCTCACCACACGACGCGCCTTTCACTACGCGATCCTGAAGGTCCGCGGGGTCGCCGCCGACGATGCTCGTCGGGCCGAGCTCGACGAGGGGTTCGCGATCCGTACGGCCGAGGACGTCGCCCGCGAGCTCGGACAGATGAAGGGCGTGGTGATGAAGGCCGGCCAGATGCTGTCATTCATCATCGACGGCCTGCCGCCCGAAGCTCGACATGTGCTCGAATCACTCCAGGCCGATGTCGAGCCGATGGCCCCGTCTCTCGCCGCCTCTGTCATCGAGGCCGAGCTGGGCGCCCCGCCCGACGAGGTGTTCCTCGACTGGGACCCGATCCCGGCCGCGGCCGCGTCGATCGGTCAGGTCCACAAGGCCGTCACGCGCGACGGCCGGATCGTGGCGGTAAAGGTGCAGTATCCCGGCCTCGATTCCACGATCGGATCCGATCTCGACAACGCCCAGATGATCTACCGGATGGTATCGGTGGTGGCGCTCAAGAGCCTCGACGTGCAGGGCCTGGTCGATGAGCTGCGGGCCCGCATGGCCGATGAGCTCGACTACCGCCTCGAGGCATCGTGCCAGTCGGAGTTCGCCGAGCGTTACCGGGGCCACCCGTTCGTGAACGTGCCCGACGTGATCGGTGAGTACTCCACCCGGCGGGTGCTCACCTCCGAGTGGGTCGACGACATGAGTTGGGAGCAGTTCCTGGCGACCGCCGACGAATCAGCTCGCCAGAGGGCGGCCGAGGTGATATTTCGGTTCGTGCAGGGAGCGATCTACAGGGTGGGGGTGTTCAACGGCGACCCCCACCCCGGCAACTACCTGTTCGGTCCCGACGGTTCGGTCACGTTCATTGATTTCGGATTGGTGAAGCGCTGGGCACCGGGTGAATTCGAGGGGTTGATTCCGATCATCGACCCGTTGTTCGAACGCGATGCCGAGGGGGTGGTGGCCCAGATGGAATCGTCGGGCTTCCTGCGCCCGGGCCACGGACTCGACCCCGAGAGCGTGCTCGATTACGTATCGGCGCCCTACACCGCCTATTTCACCGACACGTTCACATTCACCGAGGACTTCACCCAGGGCGTGATACGCGGGCTGCTCGAGGTGGGTGGGCCCCACGCCGAGGTGATGCACGCCCTCACCATGCCTCCGTCGTTCGTGATCCTCGACCGCGTGGTGTGGGGAATGAGTGCACTGCTCGGTCGGCTCGGCGCTCGCAACCGATGGCGGGCCATCCTCGACGAATACCGTCGCGATCAGCCGCCGGTCACACCGCTCGGGCGGGCTGAGCAGGAATGGCGGCAGGCCGTCGGTCGGACACGCGGTCGGTGAGCGCCATCAAGTAGCCGGTGGCCCGCTCAGAGAGCGGATTGCGGGCCAGCAGGGCGTCGAACGCCGGAGAGTGGTCGGGCACCAGCAGGTGGGCGAGCTCGTGGACTATCACATGGTCGAGCACCCACGGTGGCACGTCGGTCAGTCGGTTCGAGACGCGGATCTCGCCGGTCTGGATGGTGCACGATCCCCAGCGCTGGTGTTGTGTGGCCGACCAGCGCACCGATTCGGGCTGTGGGAGTCCGTATTCGTCGGCGAGACGCCGGGCCCTGGCCTCGATGTCGACCGAGTCGGAGCGTCGCTGTTGTTCGATCCTTCGCACGATGTCATCGACATAGGTGCGTTCGTCGTCCGGGGTCATCCAACCGGGAATACGGACCCTGATCACACCCTCGACGATGCGGGCCGACACGGTCTTGCGGCGACGGTCGCTGCGGATCACCTCGACCGGGTAGCGAGTCGACATTGTGTGGGAGGAGACGTACTCGCTCACTGGCTGTCGGCCCCGGTGACTTCGACACCCTCGGGAATGAGAGACGTGCGCTCGCCGAGCGACCAGCGGGTGCCGTCGTGGGCGAACCAGCGGCCGTTCAGATTGTCTATGCGCACGAAGTTCTCGCCGAAGTGGGCTTCGAGCGAGTAGATGATGCCGGCGTGGGCGATGGCCAGGATCTCACATGTACCGGGTCCCCCGCCGACCATCTCGGTGATCGAGTCGAGCGCGGCGAGCGCCCTCTCGGTGACGATGTGGTCGGGCTCCCAGCCGGGTGGTCTCTGTCCACTGGTGAGGTAGCCGGGGAACCGTTCGTCGATCTCGGTGCGGGTAAGGCCCTGGAACTCGCCGGCGTACCGCTCCTGAAGGCCGGCTTCGACCATTACCGGGCCGACTCCGATCGATTCGGAGATCACCGTGGCGGTGACGAGTGCCCGCTCGAGGGGGCTGGCGATCACGGCATCGACCGCCCCGACCGTGGCGGCGGCGGCCCGAGCCTGAGCCAGGCCGACTTCGGACAGCGGCGGGTCGGCTCGCCCCTGCCACCGTCCTACGGCGTTCCAAACTGATTGCCCATGGCGGGCCACCAACAGACGGACCATGCTGCGGGCGAGCGTAATGGGGGTCTGTGACACGCTCGGGGACCCCGACCCGCAGCCGGGGGCCGGTTCGGAGGCCGAGAGACGACACCGTGCCGACGCTAGGGTACCGGCATGGCCAAGCTGCGATTGTTCGCCTCCGCGCGCGAGGCCGCGGGAGTCGCCCACGGTGAGTTCCCGGGGGCCACGGTGGGTGAGGTCCTCGATGCCGCTGTCGCCTCCTACGGCCGAACCTTCGAGGGCTTGTTGCCCACGTGCAACGTGTGGCGCAACGGTGAACCGGCGGAGCGGGATCAGCCGGTCGTCGACACCGATGAAGTAGCCGTTCTGCCCCCGGTTTCTGGCGGTTCCGGCGCGTCCCGATAGGCTCCCATCCGGTCCGAAGCCGTCAGACGGCCAGTCGAGAGGGTGCGATGATCCCGGAGCTTTCACGTGTAGTCGACCCTGCGTATCTCGCCGGGCTGGCCCAGGTGCCCACCGATCAACTGAGGGCGATGCGCGTCGAGTGCAGCGATCTCGAGAACGCACTCTCCTATGTCCGGCGTCTGGCCCAGGGCCGACTCGATCTGCTCATCGCCGAGACGAAGCGACGCGAGACCGGCCACGGCGGCGATCTGGCTGACATCGTCGACAGCCTCCCCGATGTCCTCAGCGAGGGCGTACGCGGGCCGGGTTCGGGTCGCATCAGCCAGGAACTCGACCCCCCCGATCATTTTGTCGAGCCGCTCGTCGCCGACCTCGATTCGTCGGTAGGCCCATCGGTGATGGCCGCCCTCGTGGAGCTCGGTGACGACGAATTGTCGGCGGCGGTGATCGCCTTGGGTCGCTTCGAGGACCGACTTTCGGCGTCGCGTCACAGTCTCCACGACACCATCGACGCCCTCAACACCGAGCTTGCCCGGCGTATCGCCGATGGCGGCGAAAGTCTTTCGGCATCGTGAGTCGCCTAGCCGTTCTGTCGCTCCACACGTCGCCCCTGGTCCAGCCGGGTTCGGGCGATGCGGGAGGGATGAACGTCTACGTTCGTGAACTGGTTTCGTCTCTGGCGCAGGTCGGCGCGGACTGTACGGTCTACGTACGTCGCTGGGCCGACGATCTGCCCGGGACGGTTGAGGTCGAGCCGGGATTCAGGGTCGTTCACGTGCCCGCCGGTCCGGTCGACCTGGCCAAGGAGCAGTTGCCGGGCATCGTCGACGAGTTCACCGACCGGGTTGGTGCGCTGCTGGTGGCCGAGCCGGTCGACGTGCTCCACGCCAACTACTGGCTGTCGGGAGTGGCCGGTCACCGTCTCAAGCATGAGCTCGACCTGCCGTTGGTTTCGACGTTCCACACGCTGGCCCGGGTGAAGGCCGAGACCGGAGATTTCGAACCACAGAGCCGGATCGATGCCGAGACTGCGGTGGTGGCCTGCTCCGACATCATCACTGCCAACTCGGTCACCGAACTTCACGAGTTGGTCACCCACTACAACGCCGACCCAGCCCGCATCGAAGTCGTGCCGCCTGGGGTGGACCATGCCTTCTTTTCTCCCGGTTCCCGACACGGTGCACGCGTTGCGCTCGGTCTGCCGGGTGGCCCGTTGTTGTTGTTCGTCGGCCGGATACAGCCGCTCAAGGGTGTCGATGTCGCAGTCCGAACCCTCGACCGCCTTCACATGGATGATGCCCGGCTCATGATCGTCGGTGGGTCGAGCGGCAACGAGGGCGACCGTGAAATCGAGCGCACCCACCGACTGATCGACTCACTCGATCTCACCGATCGGGTCACGATGGTCCCACCCCAACCCCATCATGTGTTGTCGACCTACTATCGGGCGGCCGATGTCTGCCTGGTGCCGTCACGATCCGAGTCGTTCGGTCTGGTGGCACTCGAGGCGGCAGCGTGCGGTGCCCCGGTGGTGGCCTCCGATGTCGGCGGCCTGCGTACGTTGGTCGACCATGGTCGCACCGGCTTGCGGGTCGAGGGGCGTGATCCCTGCGATTACGCGACCGCCACCCGCATGATCATCGAAGACGAGATGCTCGCCGCGAGCCTGTCGGTTCGGGCCTCCGAGATGGCCACCTCCTACACGTGGAGTTCGATGGCCCACCGGCTGGCTCGGGTCTACGACACGGTCCGCCGCCAGGCCCCCGTCGACTGCATGGCCTGATCGCAGTCGGTTCGCCCCGGTAACGTCGACCATGGACTCTCGTCCCGCAACGACCGAGGAACTCAACCGGCTCGAGATGCTGATCGAGTCGTGGCTCGAATCGGAGCAGGCCGACAACCCGGTGATCGACGCGGTGGATCGCGACGAGTCCGACCTCCGTCGCTGGTATGTGAGGGTCAAGGGCGAGGAAAAGGACGTCTGGACGCTGTGGCTCACGCTCGGCCAGCGCACGCTGCGTCACGAGACCTACGTGATGCCCGCCCCCGAGGAGAACCACGAACGGTTCTACCTCCACCTCCTGAAGCGCAACCACAAGCTCAACGGCATGGCCTTTGGGGTCGGTGACGAGGACGCCGTGTTCCTTCGGGGCACGCTGCCGGTGGCCGCGGTCACCGAAGCCGAACTCGACCGTATTCTGGGCTCGACGTGGGCCTACGTCGAACGGTGCTTTCGCCCGGCCATGCGCGTCGGTTTCGCGTCGCGCTTCGAGGGGTGAAGCGTCGCGGTAAGTAGTTGTATGTCATGCTGTTTCATGTATAGTGGTGCATCCCGGCGGGAGGAATGGTCGCTTGGGGAAGTGTGAACCTCGTCCTCCCGCCGGGATACAAGTCCGGATCCACGGCGCCACCGGCTTCTGTGGTCGCTACTGTCGGGGAGTGACCAAACGACTGCAGGTGATGGGCGGCGGAAAGATGGGCGAGGCCCTGATCGGCGGTCTCGTCTCCAGCCGATGGTCGACAGCCGACCAACTCCACGTGATCGAGCCGTCGGCCGATCGACGGGCCGAACTCGAAGCTCGCCTCCCCGGTCTGGTGACCGGTGATGCGCTGCTGGCCGGAGTCGATGCGCTCATCGCGGTGAAGCCCGACATCGTGCCGGTCGTCCTGCCGCTGCTGGCCGGCGCGGCCGTGCCAAGGGTGCTGTCGATTGCCGCCGGCGTGAGGATCGCCACCCTCGAAGCGGCACTACCCGCCGGAACCGCCGTCGTGCGGTGCATGCCCAACACTCCGGCTGTCGTCGGCGCGGGCGCCGCGGCGGTGGCGGCCGGCACCGCCGCCACCGCCGACGACATCAAGTGGGCCACGGGAATACTCAGCTCGGTCGGAGTAGTGGTCGAGGTCGACGAGCGCGACCTCGACGCGGTCACCGGACTCTCCGGTTCGGGTCCGGCCTACGTGTTCCACCTGGCCGAGGCCATGATCGCCGCGGGTGTTGAGCAGGGGCTCACCCCCGAAATCGCCGACACACTCACCCGTCAGACGCTTCTCGGTGCGGCTCGCCTCCTGTCGGAATCGGGAGAGGACCCGGCGGTGCTGCGAGTCGATGTCACGTCGCCCGGGGGCACCACCGCCGCCGGGCTGGCCGTGTTCGCCGGCGTTGATTTCCCGGCGATCGTCTCGCGTGTGGTCGAGGCCGCGACCGGGCGGTCGCGGGAACTCGGCGCCGGCTGAGCCGTACGGCGGCCTCGCCCCGTCGGGTCACCGGTAGCGTCGGTTCCCGTGACCGACCGATTCGACACCATCTCTTTTCTGTCCGACTTCGGTCTCACCGACGAGTTCGTGGGTGTCGTCCATTCGGTCATCCGCTCGATTGCGCCGCAGGTGACCGTCATCGACATCACCCACGGCATCGCCCCCCACGACACGCGAGCCGGTGGGCTGGCCCTCGCCCGGTCGGCGAACTATCTCAATCCCGGTGTGGTGCTGGCGGTGGTCGACCCCGGTGTCGGCACGAGCCGCCGCCCGGTCGCCATCGAAGTCGGCGATGGCATGTCGGTTCTGGTCGGGCCCGACAACGGCCTCCTCGCTCCGGCCGTGGGCATGGTCGGCGGTGCCACCAGGGCGGTCGAGCTGATGTCCTCCGATCACCGGCTGGTGTCACTCGGCTCGACCTTCGATGCCCGCGACATTTTCGCCCCGGCGGCCGCCCACCTTTGCAACGGGGTGCCGATCTCCGACCTCGGACCCGAGATCGACCCGGTCACGCTCATCCCCGGGGTGCTCCCCGTGAGCCGCGAGGATCACGGTGCCTTCGTCGGCGAGGTCCTCTGGATCGACCGGTTCGGCAACTGCCAGATCAACATCGACCCCACTGAGATAGAGACCCTCGGCGACCGACTCCGCCTGTCGATCGGGGACGATCATCGCACCGCGGTCCGCTGCGACGCCTACGATCAGATCGCTGCCGGGCGGGTCGGTCTGATCGTCGACTCGAGTGGTCTCATGTCGATCGCGGTTGCCCGTTCGTCCGCCGCCACCGAACTCGGGCTCAGGGAGGGATCCGAGCTGAGACTGTCGAGATTCGACGACTCCGAGCCATCCGGCATCTCCAGCCCCGTCACGTTGACCAGGAACAAGGACCGCTGATGAGGTCAGGCACCACGATCGCGGTTGCGCTGCTGTTGTTCGTGATCCTCTTCGCCGGCGCCCTGCAGTTCTACATCCTCGCCCGTTGAACGGGCGTCACCGGCCGTGCCACTCGTCGCACCCCCGAATTCCCCACAGAGAGGTCAGGGGTTGCCGGCGATGCGATCTCTGGTGAACCTGGCGGCGCCGCGCCAGACCAACAACAGACCGATCACCCACACCGCGGCCCCGATGGCGAGCGCCACAGACAAGTCGACGAGCAGCAGGCCCGTGGCCTGGCCGACAGCCAGGAAGATCAGCGGCAGGATCACCGCGCCGCCGAGCTGGTTGGCCTCCTGGGTGGTGCGCGAACGCGCCGATACGCGCACCATGATGCCGAGACCGAGCGTAGCCACGGCCGGGGCCACCCAGAAGATGACCACCAGCCACAGTCCGTTGGGCACTATCAGCCCGTCGACGATTCCCCACGATACGCCGTTGGCGACGATCGCAAACGCCGTGAATCCGATCCACGAGACGGCCACCGCCGGGAGGAAACCGGTGAGGAACTTGGCGATGAACAGGTCGCGATCGGTGATCGGGAGATGCAGCAGCGTCTCCATCGTGTGGCGCTCCTTTTCGCCGGCGAATGCATCGGCGGCCAACACCGCGGACACCATCAGCGGGACGATCAGGAAAAGGGGCGCGAGAAAGTAGCCGAGCACGAGTGTGAGGAGCTGCTGATCTGGTGGGAGGTTGGCGATCGGGTCGGCGAGTGCGGCGGGCAGCGAGTCGATGAAGCTGATCGTGCCGTTGGGACTCGACGCCTGCCGGGCGGCCAGGCCCACCAGAAGAGGAAGCACCACCAAAAGCAGGAACGGCACCAGCATCATCGGGACCACCACGGCCTTGGATCGGCGCACGGCACGCAGGTCACGGGCGATCACCGCACTCACCACCGGCCAGTCGACCCCGAACGGGCGGCTCGATCGCCCAACCGGTCGCGTGGGGGCCGCCAGGGGAGTGCCGATGGTCACGGAGCGACTCGTTGCAACGACGAATCCTCGAGGGCGAAGTAAACGTCTTCCATCGACGCGCGGCGTATCGAGGCTCCGTAGACGGACGTCCCTGCCGCGGCCAACGCGGCCAGGACCCGTGCCATTGCCTCGCGGTCGTGCAGGGCGACGGTCAGGCCGGTGGCGCCTGCTTCGAGGCCGGCGACCCCCTCGACCTGCCCCACGATCGACATGGTGGCGTCGGTGGCCGGCTCACCGAGGTCGATCTCGGCCGGGGTGCCATCCCAGAGTTCAGCGGCAAGATCCTCGGGGCGGCCGATGGCCAGCAGTCGACCGTGGTCGAGCACGGCCATCCGGTCGGCGATGCGGCCGGCCTCTCCGAGGAAGTGAGTGGCGAGCAACACGGTGCGGCCGTGTTCGCGGGCCAACGATCCGATCAGGTCGGTGACGTCACGCGTGGCCGCGGGATCGAGTCCTGAAGTCGGCTCGTCGAGGAAGAGGATCTCCGGGTCGTGCAGCAGCGAGCGAGCCAAGGCCAACCGCTTCTTCTGCCCGGTCGAGAATCCGACGGTGCGGTACTCCGCCATTGATTGCATCCCGAACCGGTCGAGCTGGGTGTCGACCCGGAGGCGGGCCTCGGCTACCGTGAAGCCCCTCATTCGAGCGGTGAACTCGAGGTTTTCGCGTGCCGTCAGCCGATCGTCGAGTCCGGCGGCCTCGGTGAGTACGCCGGTGCGTCGCCTGACCTCGTCGCCATCGACGTTCGGGTCCATCCCGAGCACGGTCGCTCCGCCGCTGTCAGGTGTGAGCACCCCGTTGAGCAGGCGGACGGTGGTGGTCTTGCCGGCACCGTTGGGCCCAAGCAGGGCCAGTACCTCGCCGGCCTGAACCTCGAGGTCGAGGGAATCGACCGCCACGCAACCGTCGAAGGAACGGCTCAGACCGCTCGTGATGATCGCCGCGCTCACGCTAGGTGCCGACCAGATCGGCCAGGTTGACGAGTTCGATGATTCGCTCCGGCCGGACCGTCGGCGGTGGCAGCGGAGCGAGGGTCGTGGTGGTCGTCGATTGCGGTGCGGTCGGCACAGGAGCCGGCGGCGCAGTCGTCACCGGCGGATGAGTGGGGGTGGGAGGAGGAGCGGGCGGTGGGGCCGCCGGCAACTGGAGGAAACGGTGGGTCGTGTAGAGAGCGTTGTCCCTCCACACGACACCCACACCAATCTGGGTGAACGCCGGATCGACGATGTTGGCGTAGTGACCCGGGCTGGCTACGAATGCGTCGACGAGCACCTGGACACTGGCGCCGACACCGACGTTCTCGCCGAGTTTGGCCCAGGGTCCCGTGAAGCCGGCACTGATCGGATCACCGTGGAAGATCTTGCCGGCGTCGGCCATTTCCTGGGAGTGTTGGCGCGCCAGCGCCGCCAGCTCGGTGTTCACGGTGAGTGCCGGTAGGCCGACCCCCGCTCGTACCTGGTTGAGCGCGGCCACGAATTGTGCCTCCTCGTCGGGCGTGGCCGCAGCCGGACGGGTCGGCTGTGCGGTCATGGTCACGATCAGAGCGATGATCAGGAGCAGCCCGAAGGCACCATGCCACTGTCCGTGAAGTCTCGAAGCCGGATGATCATCTGTGTCGGGGGCGCGATCCATGACTGATCTCCAGTCGGCCGCATCAGGTGAATCCTTGAGGTCGTTGTCTCAAGTCGGCCAACTCCGTGCCATCATCACTCCGATGGGATGCCGGTCGATGGGACAGATGTGAATCTTGCGACGATGATCGACGATCACCCCGACGACCACACGGCGGTCGTGTCGGGGGGGGACCGCATCTCCTATGGCCGTCTACGCCGTGAGATCGCCGCCACTCGGGGCGCACTCGCTTCCCTCGGGCTGGACGAGGGCGACCGGGTGGCGATCCTCTGCGGTACCAACGCCCGCTTCGTTCGCTCCTGGCTGGCGATCATTGGTTGTGGCTACGTCGGCGTGCCACTCAATCCCCAGAGTCCCGCGGCCGAGATCCAACGTGAACTCCAGGAGGTCGGTGCCGCCGCGGTCATCGTCGGACCGGCCGGAGTGCTGCCGCTTTCGCAGATCGACCGGGCGGCAGTGCCGTCACTGCGATTCCTTCTCACTCCCACCCGTCGGGAAATCGACTCGAGCATCGATTTCGACGAGCTCGTCAAGAACGCCGAAGCCGTCCCGATCGTCCCGCGGGTCGACGACGACCTCGCCGCGTTGCTCTTCACCAGCGGCACTGCCGGCATCCCCAAGGCGGCCATGCTCACCCACGGCAATCTGGCTGCCAATCTCCACCAGGTGCAGAACGCACCGGTGCGTTGCACCCGGCCCGACGATGTCACGCTCTGTGTGGTTCCTCTGTTTCACGTGCTGGGTCTCAACTCGATCCTCGATCTGGCTCTCTACGCGGGGGCCACGATCATCCTCATCGAACGGTTCGATCCGGTGTCGATGCTCGAGATGGTCGCCGATGAGCAGGCCAGCATCCTCGTGGGACCGCCGACGATGTGGGCCGCGCTGAGCCAAATCGAGAACCCGCCGCCCGATGCCATGCTCAGCGTCCGTCTCGCCGTATCCGGGGCGGCTCCGATCCCAGCCAGGGTCGTCCGCAACTGCCACGACAGCCTCGGAGTCGACATCGCCGAGGGTTACGGGCTCACCGAGGCCAGCCCGAGTGTTTCCCTGTCGGCCGGCACCGGAGCTCCGGTCGGTTCGATCGGCCGTCCGATTCCCGGCATCGAGATGCGGCTGGTCGATGCCGACGGCGACGACGTCTACATTGGCGACGCCGGCGAGATCATCGTGCGCGGTGACAACGTTTTCCCGGGCTACTGGCAGGACCCCGAAGCGACCGCCCGGGTACTCGACCCCGACGGCTGGCTCCACACCGGTGATCTTGCTGTCGTCAACGACGATGGCTACCTGTTCATCGTCGACCGGGCCAAGGACCTCATAATCGTGTCGGGTTTCAACGTCTACCCGGCCGAGGTCGAGCGGGTGCTCGTCACCCACCCGGCGGTGGCGGAGGCGGCCGTGGTGGGCGTTGCCCATCCCCACACCGGCGAGGCCGTGAAGGCCTACGTCGTGCCCCGCGCCGGCCGCACAATTGAAGAGGATGACCTGATCGACTGGTGCGCCACCGAACTGGCGCGCTACAAGTGCCCCTCCAAGATCGACGAGGTCGATGAACTCCCTCACGGGCTCGGTGGCAAGGTTCTGCGCCGCCAGCTCGACTGAGGCCGCCACCATCGGCAAGAGACCGCACCTGCCCGAAAGTTTGTGAAATCGCTCACTAACTCCGTACGGTGGTTGGATGCAGAGTTACGGCCACATTCCCGAAGCCACCGTCGCCCGACTTCCGATCTACCTGCGCGCCCTGGTCGACCTGGCATCGACCGGCGCATCGACCATCTCTTCCGAGGAGCTCGCCGAGTTGTCGGGGGTCAACGCACCGAAGCTCCGCAAGGATCTCAGCTACCTGGGTACCTACGGCACGCGGGGCGTCGGCTACGACATCGACTACCTCCGATTCGAGGTCAGCAGCGCTCTCGGTCTGGGAAACACCTGGCCCGTTGTGGTCTGCGGTTTCGGCAACCTCGGCCGGGCCCTCGCCAACCACACGGGATTCACCCAACGGGGCTTCCCCATCCTCGCCGCCATCGACACCGACCCGACGAAGATAGGCCACACCTTCGACGGCGTTCCCGTACACGCACCGGGGGAGATGCCTGCGGTCGTGACCGGCCACGGGATCGCCATCGGAGTCATCTGCACCCCGGTCGGAGCCTCACAAGGGGCCGCCGACCGGCTGGTGGCCGCCGGCGTTCGTTCGATTCTGAGCTTCTCGCCGATCGTTCTCACCGTTCCCGACGATGTCGATCTCCGTTCGGTCGACCTCTCGACACAGCTACAGATCCTCGGCTTCCACCTGCAGGAATCCGCTGACGACGAGTGACGTACAACGCGACCGAATTCCCACTGCCTGGTCAGGCGGGTACCCTTCCGCAAGGTTTTTCGACTAGAAACGGCCTGTGGGACCAACGGCTCTACTGGCAGGCCGAATCCGCCCGCAGACTTTCATTTGTCATAGCCCGTACCCCTCCTCGGGCTCCGCAATTCCAAGGACTCTCCCGTGTCCATAGTCGCCATCGGTTGCAACCACAGATCGACGCCCCTGTCGACCCTGGAGCAACTGACGGTGCCGGCGGAGAAACTGCCCAAGGCACTCTCCGAGCTCAAGTCGGCCCGCCACCTCTCCGAGGTCGTCATCCTCTCGACCTGCAACCGCATCGAGATCTACGCCCTCGCCGAGCGCTATCACGGCGGCTACCAGGACATCCGCGAGTTCCTCGCGATGCACTCCGGGCTGCCGCCCGAAGTAGTGGCCGACCACATCTACGCCCACCACGACGAGGAGGCCGTCAGGCACCTGTTCTCGGTGGCCGGCGGCCTCGATTCGGCGGTTCTCGGTGAACACGAGATTCTCGGCCAGGTCCGCACCGCCTGGGAACGAGCTCGTGATGAGGGCACCGTCGGTTCGATCCTCGGTCCGTTGTTTCGTCACGCTCTCGAAACCGGCAAGCGTGCCCGCACCGAGACGGCGATCGCCCGTGGCATCGCATCGGTGTCCCAGGCCGCGGTCGCCATGGCCGGCGACCACACCGACGGCCTCGTCGGTAGCAGCGTTCTCGTGGTCGGTGCCGGCGACATGGGCGAGGGCACCGTCAAGAATCTCGCCAAGGCCGGCGCGGCGGAGGTGCTGGTGGTCAACCGCACCTGGGAGCGGGCCGAGAAGTTGGCCGCCGCGTGCGGCGGTCGGGCCGTTCCCCTCGCCGAGCTGCCCGAAGTTCTCGTCAAGGTCGACCTCGTGGTCACCACCACCGGGGCCCAGGATCTCATTCTCGAAGCGAGCCAGGTCGGCACCCTGGTTGAGCGCCGCGGCGATCACCCGCTCGTGATCGTCGACGTGGCCGTCCCCCGCGATGTCGACCCGGCCGTGCGCGACATCCCTGGTATCACCCTCCTCGACATGGACGACATCGGAGCCTTCGTCGATGAGCAGTGCACCGGCCGCACCCGTGCCGTCGCCAACGTCACTGCGATCGTCGACGACGAGGTCGAGCGCTACCGCTCCATCACCTCGGCCCGCGAGGTCGCTCCGTTGGTCAGCGACCTGCGTCGCATGGCCGAGGAGGTCCGCCGCCAGGAGATGCGCCGCTACGCGGCCAAGCTCGTCGACCTCGATCCCAAGGAGCGTGACGCGGTCGAGTCGATCACCAAGGGCATGGTCAACAAGCTGCTCCACGAGCCCACCGTTCGGCTCAAGGATGCGGCCGGTCACGCCAGGGGCGAGCGCCTCGCCGATTCCCTGCGCGACCTGTTCGACCTCTGAGCCCGACCATGGCCCTGCGAGCGGCAACGCGGGGTAGTGCCCTCGCACTGTGGCAGACCCGCCACGTGGCCGGACTTCTGGCTGTGATCGACAACCCGGTTGCCCTCGAAGATGTCGTGGTGTCCACCGCTGGCGATCGACGTACCGACGTGCCCATCCACACCATGGGTGGCAAGGGCATCTTCGTGAAGGAGATCCAGGCCGCGGTTCTCGATGGACGCGCCGACATGGCGGTTCACTCGGGCAAGGACATGCCGGCGGTGTCACCGGACGGTCTGGTGCTCGCCGCCGTGCCCGAACGGGCTGATGCGCGTGACGCCCTCGTCGGATGTCGGTTCGACGATTTGGGGGTCGGCGCCCGCATCGGCACCGGATCGGTCCGCCGCCGGGCCCAGTTGGCCTGGCACCGCCCCGACCTGGTGTTCGCCGAGATCAGGGGCAACATCGCCACTCGGCTCTCGAGGGTCGCTGATTTCGACGGCATCGTCATGGCCGCCGCGGCGCTCGACCGGCTGGGTGAGACCCCCGATGTGGTCGACCGTCTCGATCCATCGATCCTCGTCCCCCAGGTCGCCCAGGGCGCGCTCACCGTCGAGTGCCGGGTCGACGACGACTCCACCCGTGAACTGTTGGCCGCGATCGAGCACGCGCCCACGCGCCGTGTGGTCGACGCCGAGCGGTCGTTCCTCGCCGAGCTGGGTGGCGACTGTTCACTTCCGGCCGGCGCCCACGCCGTGCTTGTCGGCCACGACGAGATTGAGCTCACCGCGATGCTTTCGACCCTCGATGGACGGGTACTGATTCGCGAGCGCCGAACCGGCATCGACCCGGACCTGCTCGGGCGGTCGGTGGCCCGGTACCTGCTCGACGAATGCGGCGGCTCAGACCTGCTGTCGGATCTGCGATGACCGCCGGGTCTCTGTCGGGCCGGTGCGTGGTTGTGACTCGCCCGCGCCATCAGGCCAAGCCGCTGATCGATGCACTGGAGGCGGCTGGTGCCCAAGCGGTGACGGTGCCGGTCATCGCGATCGACGATCCGGCCGACGGTGGAGACGCTCTTCGGGCGGGCCTCATCGCCCTCCGGCCGGGTGACTGGCTGATCGTCACCAGCCCCAACGGTGCGGAACGGGTCGGCAGGGCGGTTGCCGATTCGCCTTTGACGAACGGCGTGCGGGTCGCCGCCATCGGGCCCGGCACGAGCCGCGCCGCCAACGAGGCCGGCCTCGACGTCGATCTGGTTCCCGGGCGGTCGATCGCCGAGGGTCTGCTCGAGGTGTTTCCCGAACCGCCCCAGGTCGGCGGTCTGGTGATGCTGGCCCGCGCCGAGGTGGCCCGCGACACGTTGCCCGACGGGCTCGCGGCCAAGGGTTGGGTGGTCGACGACGTGGCCGCCTACCGCACCATGGGCCTGCCCGTCGACGAGGCCGCCCGGGCGGCATGCCGTGACGCCGACGCCGTGGTGTTCACCTCGTCGTCGACCGTCACCCGCTTGGTCGAAGCGGTGGGGGTCGATGGTCTGCCCTCCTTGGTGGCCTCGATCGGGCCGGTCACATCGGCCACTGCCCGTGAACTGGGAATTCGGGTGACGGTGGAGGCACGGGTGCACACCATCACCGGTCTGGTCGACGCCCTCGTCGATCACGTCACCTCCGGATGAGCCTTCCCCTCATGATCGCCGTACCCGCCGCACTGATCCTCGACTTCGACGGCACCCTGGTCGACACCGAATGGCCGACCTACGAGATGGTCCGTGGCGTCTACCGCTCCCACGGTGCCGACCTCGCCATCGCCGACTGGGTCGACCGGCTCGGTCGGGCCGATCATCGCCCCTGGGTGGATGATCTGGCCGAACTGATCGGTGGTGAACCCGACGTCGAGGTGGTGGAGCGAGCCGAATCCGAAGGGCGGGCCGTGTACGCCACGCTCTCGCTGCTTCCCGGTGTGGTCGAGTTGATGGACGCCGCCGACCGGGCCGACATGGCGATGGCGGTGGCCAGCAGTTCTCCGTCGAGATGGGTCGATTCCCATCTCGACCGGTTGGGCATCGCCGACCGGTTCGCGGCGGTGCGGACCCGTGACCACGTCGACCGGACCAAACCCGATCCCGACCTGTTTCTCGCTGCCGCCGCGGCCCTTGACATCGACCCGGCTCAGGCGGTGGTCATCGAAGACTCCCGCCATGGTTGTCGCGCCGCGAAGTCGGCCGGCATGACCTGTGTCGTGGTGCCCAACCCGATCACCCGCCATGATCTTCCCGGTGACGCCGACCTGATCATCGACTCCCTGGTCGACTTCCCGTACGACCGTTTCGGTATGGGCCGCGCCCGCTGACCCCCCTCCGGATCGACTGGCTGGAGGCTTCGGGCCGTGTAAGAATCCGTGCATGTTCATCATCGTGGCGTTGGGGCTCGTGGTGCTGTTGGTGATCGTGGCGCTCCGCACGTCAGGCTCGAGGCGGAGCGGCGTCCAGGTGGTGAGGGTTCCGGTCGACGACTTCGTGGTGGGCGATCTGCCGATGGTGTGTGTCAGAACCGGAATGGCCGCCGATGGTCTGGTCGACTTCGAAAGTGGTGAGGACAAGTTCCAGGCATGGTGGATCCTGCTGCTCCTGCTCGGACCGCTGGGCGTGCTCGCGATCGTGGTGCTCTACGCGATGAGTCCCACGCCTCGCCGGGTCGGCGGGTCCTTGCCGATGTCCAAAGCGGCGCTCGACGCCCACAACCGGCGAAGGAGGGTCTTCACCAAACCATGGGCGGTCCCGTTCGCGGGGCTTGCGCTCGGTGCCCTGGTGCTCCCGGTCTCCCGGAGTCCGTGGATTGGCGCCACGGGAGTGGTGATTCTGTTCCTGGGTCTGATCGGCGGATTCGTGATGATCGCCACTGCCGGCTGGTCATACGGGCGCAATGACGTGGGTGTGGCCCTGGACGGCACCGGGCGTTGGGTCGAGCTGCGAAACGTCCATCCCGAATTCGCGGCCACGGCCGCCCGCCAAGTTCGCGACAGGCATCGCCGAAACCGGGTGAGGGACCACCGGAGTGGGTGATGAGGGGGATGGCTAGCCTCACGGGGTGACCTTCCCCCAACGCCGCCCGCGCCGTTTGCGCCGCACCTCCGCCATCCGGCGGATGGTGGCCGAGAACCGGCTGCACCCCGACGATCTGGTCGCCCCCCTGTTCGTGCGTGAGGGCATCACCGAGCCCCAGCCGATCGAGTCGCTGCCCGGGCAGTTCCAGCACACCCGTGAATCGCTGCGCACCGAGGTCGCGGAACTCAAGGCGCTCGGCATTCCGGCGGTGATCGTGTTCGGGGTGCCCGAGCACAAGGACGCCGCGGGTTCCGAGGCGTGGAACCCCGACGGTATCGTCCAGGTTGCCCTCAAGGACCTGCGTGACGACCATGGCGAGGACCTCGCTCTGATCGCCGACCTGTGCATCGACGAGTACACCAGCCACGGACACTGCGGGGTGCTCGACACCAACGGGCAACCCGACAACGACGCCACCCTGGAGATCTACGAACGCATAGCCGTGGCCCAAGCCGCCGCGGGAGCCGACATCATCGCCCCGTCGGGGATGATGGACGGCCAGGTGTTCGCCATCCGTGAGGCGCTCGACGACCAGGGCTTCGACCGGATCGCCATTCTCGCCTATGCGGCCAAGTACGCCACCGCTCTCTACGGACCGTTTCGCGACGCGGTCGACGTCACCATCGTCGGTGGCGGCAACCGCAAGGGCTACCAGCAGGACGTCGCCAACGCCCGCGAGGCCATGGAGGAGATCCGCGAGGACATTTCCGAAGGTGCCGACATCGTGATGGTCAAACCGGCCATGCCCTACCTCGACGTGATCTCGCGGGCCCGGGCCGAAATCGACATACCACTCGCCGCCTACCACGTGAGCGGCGAGTACGCCATGGTCCACGCGGCAGCCGAACGCGGCTGGCTCGATCTCGAAGCGGTCGGCTACGAACACATCCTCGCCGTGAAGCGGGCCGGCGCGGATGTGATCCTCACCTACTTCGCCCGGATGCTCGCGGAGATGATGCAGTGAGTGGCACCGACACACCCCGCGGCGAGAAAACCAACGAGATCCTGTTCGAACGAGCCAGGGAACTCATCCCCGGTGGGGTCAACTCCCCGGTGCGGGCCTTCGGGTCGGTCGGCGGTACGCCCTACTTCGTCGAGCACGCCGAGGGGCCCTTCGTCCACGACGTCGAGGGCAGGTGCTACATCGACTACGTCCAGAGTTACGGCCCGTCGATCCTCGGACACGCACATCCGGCCATCGTCGAGGCGATCACCACGGCAGCGGCCAAGGGGACCAGCTACGGCGCCCCCACCGAGAACGAGGTGCTGATTGCCGATGAGATGATCCGCCGCGTGCCCGGCTTGGAGATGATTCGGCTGGTTTCGAGCGGCACCGAAGCGGTGATGTCGGCCATCCGGCTTGCACGCGGTGCCACCGGCCGACACAAGATCGTGAAGTTTGCCGGCAACTATCACGGCCACAGCGACTCGCTGCTCGTGGCCGGCGGTTCGGGTGTCGCCCAGCAGGGTCTTGTCGGTTCCGAAGGGGTCACGCCGGGTGCCGTGGCCGACACGATCGTCGCGCCATACAACCGGGTGCCGGTGCTCGACGAGACCATCGCCGTCGTCGTGGTCGAACCAGTCGCCGCCAACATGGGGCTCGTTGCCCCCGCACCGGGATTTCTCGAAGGTCTGCGGGCCGAGTGTGACCGGATCGGATCGCTGCTGCTGTTCGACGAGGTCATCACGGGCTTTCGTCTGTGCCGCGGGGGCGCGGCCGAGTGGTTCGGCGTGATCCCCGACATGTGGTGCTTCGGCAAGGTCATCGGCGGTGGCCTGCCGATGGGTGCTTTCGGCTCCAGCCGCGAGATCATGGCCCACCTCGCCCCGCTCGGCGGGGTCTACCAGGCCGGCACCCTGTCCGGTAACCCGCTGGCCACCGCGGCCGGACTCGCTGCCATGTCGCACCTCGACACCGACGCCTACGGACGACTCACCGCCATCGCCGAGTCGTTGCAGGAGGGTATGTCGAAGGCCTTCGACGACGCCGGCGTGGCGGCGGTGATGCCCAGGGTCGGGCCGCTACTCGGCCTGTTCTTCACCGACACCGAGCCCACCGAGTTCGATTCGGCCAAGCTCGCTGCCGACAACGGCGTCTACCGGCGTTTCTTCCACGGAATGCTCGACCGTGGTGTGGCGTTCGCTCCCGGTGCCTACGAAGCGATCTTCGTGTCGCTCGCCCACGGTCCGGCGGAGATCGAGGCGACCGTTGCCGCGTGTCGTGAGGTTGCCGCCGAGCTTCGACCGCAGGATTGAAGCTCAGTAGCCGAGCAGCGGATCGCAGCCGCGGCCCGGTCGCGGCGGGCCCTGCGGCCAGACCAGGTGACTCTCCACCATCACCCCGAAGGTCGAGTTGGGACGGGGTGATCCCACCACCATCACCGTGCCGTCGACCCCGAGACGATGCCGGTCCCCGGCCGGCACCTCGACCACGCATCCCGACCGCGTGCCGAGCGGAGCGCCCACCGGCCAGAGCATCAGCAACGGCACGACCGGCTCCACCAGGCCGGTCCGTCCCCACGGGGTGATCGCGACCAGGAGCACCGCGCCACCCCATCCGGCGGCCAGAAGTGTGGTGAGAACTCTCGGTGCCCCGACCGACAGGAGTGCAGCCACCGCCACCAGTGCGGCCACGGCCATCACCACCGCCGACTCGAGGCGTCCGGGTCCGAGCCGACGGGCCGGCGCGGCCGGACCCACCGTGGTGCGAAACCACATCTCGGTGATCGGTGTGTCGGGGTCGACGAGGGAGCGCGTCTGAAAGACCCGCTGACGGTCGGTCCACTCGGTGTGAGGCATGACGGGGACGTCGCCGGTCAGGTCCGGCCGCGCATGGCGCGGTAGCGGTCGATCAGAGCGTTGGTCGACTCGTCGTGAGCGTGGGTTGGTGAGCCGTCGATGCTCAGCTCGGGGATGATGGCCACCGCCAGTTTCTTGCCCAGCTCCACCCCCCACTGATCGAACGAGTTGATACCCCACACGACACCTTGGGTGAGCACCTGATGTTCGTAGAGGGCGATGAGTTGACCCAGCACCGACGGCGTGAGTCGCGGGGCCATGATCATGGTCGAGGGGCGATTCCCCGGGAACGTGCGATGGGGCACGAGCGCCGGGTCGGGTTCGGAGGCGGCGACTTCGTCGGCGCTGCGACCGAATGCCAGCGATTCGGCTTGTGCGAAGCAGTTGGCCACCAGCAGGTCGTGGTGGATTTCGACTCCGGTGAACTCGGAATTGGAGTGGTCGGGAGTGCCGAACACGATGAAGTCGGCGGGCACGATCGTGGTGCCCTGGTGCAGAAGCTGGTGGAATGAATGCTGCCCGTTGGTTCCCGGTTCGCCCCACACGATCGGCCCGGTCTGGTAGTCGACCGCGGCACCGTCGCGGCGAACCCGCTTGCCGTTGGACTCCATGTCGAGTTGCTGGAGATAGGCCGGGAACCGGTGGAGGTAGCGACTGTAGGGGAGCACCGCCCGGGTGGGCAGGCCACAGAAGGTGCGATACCAGACCTCGATGAGACCGAGGATCACCGGTACGTTGGTCTCGAGCGGAGCCGAGACAAGATGTTCGTCGACGGTACGGAAGCCGTCGAGAAACTCGAGGAACGACTCGGGGCCAATGGCCAGCATCAGGGTGAGTCCGATGGCAGAGTCGATCGAGTAGCGGCCGCCGACCCAATCCCAGAAGCCGAACATGTTGGTGGTGTCGATACCGAAGGCCTCGACCTCGTCGGAATTGGTCGACACGGCCACGAAATGTTTGGCGACGGCGTCCTCACCGAGTCGTCCGACGATCCACGAGCGGGCCGAGCGGGCGTTGGTCAGAGTTTCCAATGTGGTGAATGTCTTCGACGAGATCACGAACATCGTGGTCGCGGGATCAAGGTCGCCGAGCGCGGCGA
Source organism: Acidimicrobiia bacterium (assembly GCA_003231645.1). Lineage (GTDB taxonomy): Bacteria > Actinomycetota > Acidimicrobiia > Acidimicrobiales > Aldehydirespiratoraceae > SZUA-87. The sequence continues at coordinate 31,227 of QIIW01000151.1, forward strand.
CGAGATCGCTGCCGTCCACGTTGGACACGAACCGGCATCGGACCCGGTCGTGACGGAACGCCGCGAGCGCTTCGTAGGCCATGACCGGCCCGAGGTCGGATCCGCCGATACCGATGTTGACCACCGTGTGGATCGGCCGACCGGTCTGGCCGGTCCAGTCGCCGTCGCGCACGCGGTCGGCGAACGCCGACATGCGTCGCAGCACGGCGTGGACATCGGGAACGACATCGTGGTCCCCGACCTCTATCACCGCACTCACCGGAGCCCTCAGAGCGGTGTGGAGGACCGGCCGGTTCTCGGTCGTGTTGATTCGACGACCGGTGACCATCCCGGCGATCCGCTCCCGAAGGCCGGCGGTACGAGCCAGGTCGAACAGTCGCTTCATCGTGTCGGCCGTGACCCGGTGCTTCGACCAGTCGACGATCAGGTCGCCCAGACGTGTGGTCATTGCCTCGGTTCGCCCTGGTTGGGTTGCGAACATGTCGGCGAGCCGCAAGTCGTCGAATCCGATGCTCTGCTTCTCCAGGTCGTGCCACTGAGGGCTTTCGGAAATGTCCACCCGTACCTCCTTCGTCGCTACATCCTCGCGCCGTGGCAGCGCCAGGTGGTGATGGGCCGGCTCTGGCCCGAACGGGCCGAACGGCCCATGATGGGGGTCACCGACGTTCGTATTCTCGTGGATGAGGAGACATGCGTACAAACGGAATCAGATGGACGAGTGTTTCGGCCGTTCTCGCCTTGGTGGGAGTCGCTGTTGGAGCCGTAGCGGTAGGCGTGTCGGTGTCGGCGTCACAATCGACGATTGCCCCCGACATCGGCGACGCGCGGGTGTCGCTGGGCACTCAGTCGGCCAGGGTCATCGAGCAGGTCTCCTATCGCGACGGTGTCGAACGCATTGCGGACGTGGTGATCAAGAACGGTTCACCTGTCGGCGAGATCGACGATCCCGACGTGGCGGCCGCATGGAAGATCGTCGATTCGGTCTGGCCGGCCTCGCTGCGTGCGGAACTGAAGCAGGTGTCGGTGATCGACGAGGGGCCACGCGGCCTGGTGGGGGTGGTGCACCGGTCGTCGACCGGCGGATGGATCCTCAGTGTCGACCGGGTCGATCTGCCCGACCGTCGGCTTGTGCAGGAGACGATAATCCACGAGATCGCGCATGTCGTGACCCTCGGGCCCGACGTCTTCAGCTTCGATACCGAAGCGGGCTGCAACGGCGTGACCATCACCGTGGGATGTGCCTTTTCCGGCAGCCTGATGGCTCGCTACGCCGAGCGCTTCTGGCCCGGCGGCGCGGTCGACGCCCCGCCGTCGGCTCTGGCCGACGTGTATGCCGCGAGTGCGCCGCACGAGGATCTCGCCGAGACCTTCACCGCCTGGGTGGCCGGGTGGCCGGTCGTTTCGGCCGACGTGGCCTCCAGGATCGAGATGCTGTCTGCCGACCCGGAGATCGCTCCGCTCGCCGCTGAGATCCGTGACGGGATGGGCTGACTCTCATCGACGAATCGACGACCGGTGATCGAGTCGGTCAGGCTCCGGCCACCGCGGCCCGAGCCTCTTCGAGCAGAGCGCTGATCTCCTCGGGACTCCGAGTGGCCCACGTGAGACCCGATTCATCGGCCTGATTGATGAACTCCTCCATGACGAGCTGCTCGGATTCGGCTGCGGCCGAATCGAGTCGACCACGACGATCTTCTCGATCTTCGTCAACGCTCCGCTCCTTGAGCACGCCAACCTCAACAAGACGCCCAATCCGTCGAAGGCCCCGTGGTACCTCCTCGGTCTTCAGGAACTGCTGACAATGTTTCACCCGATGGTTGCCGGCGTGACCATTCCGGGCATGGGCATCTTCCTCCCGATCCTCGCCCCCTACATCGACAAGAATCCCTCGCACAAGCCGGAAGACCGCAAGTTCGCCATTTCGCTCATGACCATTCACCTGATGTTCTGGGCCGTTTTGGTGATAATCGGTTCATTCTTCCGGGGCCCCGGCTTCAACTTCGTGTTCCCGTGGCAGGCCGGCCTGTTCTTTGAGCGGTGATGCCCACCGACCGGTCCGCTTTCGTTCACCCCTTGGGTGACACCACAATGTGGATGACCATTGGAGGCCCGCCATGATCGTCGTCGCTGCAGTCGCCGGGGCCCTTCTCGCTGCGGTCGCGATATTCGCCGCGTCTCGCAGCCGCCAGAACGGTGACGCGATCGGGGTGCTGTCCCGTGAAACCCGCGCCCGCGACATCGCCGGTTCGTCCCTCGGCGACGAATCCGAGCTCACGGGCCGGCAGGTCGAGAAGGCGGCCGCACTCGAACGAAAGAACGCCAGGCAGGAACTCGTTCTGGTGGCCAAGGGTGCGCCCCCGCGCCGTTCGTGCCGGCCGATCCGCAGACCCTCGGCGTCACGCGTCGTCAGTTCTTCAATTGCCGCATCGTCTTGATGTTCGGACTCGGAATCACCGGCTTCGGTACCGCCTCGATCGCGTTCCTCGGGCCGCAGGTGTCGGGCGGTTTCGGCTCGAAGATCATGACCGGGTTCGTGTCGTCGCTACTGGCCGACATTCGGGCCGGCGGCGGATTCCTCTACATGGCCGAAGGCCGGATGTGACTCACCGAGTACCCCACCGGTGCCATCGAGAAGGCATCGGCCACCTATTCGGCCGGGGAGCTGTCGGGCATGCCGGCGGGCCAGGAACTCGGCCTCGATGGTGGCACCATCGCCCTTTACCAGAAGTGCCCGCATCTCGGTTGCCGTGTGCCCAGCTACACCACATCGCAGTGGTTCGAATGACCCTGCCACGGTTCGCAGTACAACCAGGTCGGTGAGAAGAAGGGTGGTCCCGCTCCTCGTGGCATGGATCGCTTCGCCATGACCATCGGCTCCGACGGATCTCTCACCGTCGACACCGGCAACATCATCCTTGGCCCGCCCATCGGCACCAACACCACCGGGCAGGAGGCCGAAGGGCCTCGCTGCATCGGCAAGATCGAGTCCGAAGGTTGGATCCGCAATCAGCCCCGAGACCCACTGATCGCGCATGTTTTTGCCGCAACAACCCAACGAACAATCGGCTTCGTCATTTTGGCGATCGCTTTCACCGGCGGTCTCCTCCATGTCTACTTCAGCATCAGAGGGACCAAGGCCGAAGTCGGCTCCGAACTCGAGCCGGCACCCAACCGGGTGCCCGACCTCACCGACGAGGAACTGGAGGGACGTCACCTGGACCGAACTCTGACCGCCGGACTCGTTCTCCTCACGGTGGTCTTGCTCCTCACGGTGGTCTCGGTTTCGCTTCCCATCTACCGGCTGGGCGAGCCGGGTCGCCACGAAGGTCGCATCTCCGATACCGACCGGGTTTTCAGCGATCGTGGAGCCGTGCTCCACACCGAGGGTGCCAAGTGCGTCAACTGCCATGGACCCAACGGAAGTGGCGGGTCGGTTTCGAAGTCGTTGACAGATGTCAACGGGAACTTCATCGCCCAGGTCACATGGAAGGCTCCCGCTCTCAACACCGTCCTGTCGCGCTACAGCGAGGACGAGGTGCTGCAGGTCCTCAACTTCGGCCGCAACGGGGTGATGCCGGCATGGGGTGGCCCGGGCGGCGGGCCGCTGTCCGAGCAGGAACTCGAGACGGCGATCTTGCATCTCCGGAGCATCCAGCTCGATGAGACGAGCATTCGGGACGAGGTTTCGCAGGGCATCCGCGACGGGGCCGCCGAAAAACTGGTGGCCGAGAGTCAGTCGGAATGGGCCGTCGCGGTCAATGACACCCGCGCCGATGCCGCCGAGGCTCTTGACACGGCGGCGCTCGAACTCCTCGCTCGGCCCGGGGTCGTTCCCGATCGGCAGATCCACCTCGACTACGGAAGAATAATTCTTGCGAATCAAGCCACCGCCGGTACCTACAGCTGCGCCCGCTGTCACACCTTCGGCTGGTCCTATGACGCCACGGCGCCGCGCGCCATGGCCGAGAACGGCACCAACGCCCCGCTTCTCGACAAATACACCCGGGGCGGCGGCTTCTTCGGTCCCAACCTCACCACTGGAACCACTCTCGACCAGTTCGAGACGGCGGCCCAGCACGCGGCATTCGTCACCGACGGCCAGTCCATCGGCAAGACCTACGGCAGGGGCGGCTCCGGAGGTACCGGGCAGATGCCCGGCTTCGGTCCACGTACCGATGACGCCCTGGGGATCACCTACCCGGGGTTACTGACGCCCGAGCAGATCGACGCCGTCGTCGCGTTCGAGAGGAACCTCTGATGCCGATACCGGACGTGGTGGCCGGCCTGGCCTGGGATCCGCAGATGCGCGGCTTCATGGCGGTTCTCGTCGCCGTGGTGGTGCTGGTCGGTTCGGTCCGGCTTCTTCTCAGTACCAACTCCGGACCCCGCCTCGGCACCCTTCTCGCTCTCGCCGGGCTGTTCGGCTGGATGACGATTCTCGCCACCGTGTGGTGGATCTACGGGATCGGCTACAAGGGTTTCTCACCGAGTTGGCGGCCGGTGGAGATTGTCGCATCGGCCGACCGGGGTGACTTGACTCTGGCCGCACACGATCGAGCCAACACGCTTCACAGCGAGGAACTCCCGCGGGCCTACGATCTGGTGGTCGCCTCCGACGATCCGGTTGCTCTTGTCGACTTCGGACCGGTGAGCCGCGAATCATTGCCACCGGCGGAACTTCTCGGAAGGACCGACGCCGAGATTCAGGCGTTGGTGGACGAGACCCAGGCTCTCCACGAAGCCACCACACTCTCCGAACTCGATGCCGTCGCTCCGGAGCTCATCGACGAGAGCCTGCCCGCGTTCGGCGGTTGGAACCTGCTCTCGAGCGCAGAATCCGGTGAAGCACAGGCTTCAGCGGGGGCCATGCTCACCGTGAGCAGCGATTTCGGATTCACCGACACGACCCAGTTCGAGGTCCTCGAGGCCCACACCGTGGGAGGCAAGTCACCCCTGCCGCCGAATCCCACCCGTTGGGACCGTATCTACACCCAGACCAGGTCGGCTCTCACCATCACCATCACCATCACGATCCGCTACGGCATCGTGCAGGTCCAACGTGTCACACCCGGGTCTTTGGTCACTATTCCCGGCGAGGCACCCCCCCGGGCTATGGCCGACACCGGTCAGCCGGTAATCTCCGTCGTGATGATTCGAGACCTCGGCAATCCGAGGGTCCTCCCGGCATTGGTAGCAGTAGGTTCGGGATTGATCTTCGCAGCCTTGGTATACATGCTCCACGAGCGAGACAAGGAAGCCATGAGACGACGAGCCGAATTCCGGACAGAAACGGCATAGGGCATGCTTGGCCAGTACCTTCCCCTGCTGGCGTTGCTCGCGATCGCCACCCTGTTCTCAGCGGTCAGTCTCGTCATGTCGGGGCTGCTCGCCCCCAGCAAGCCGACCCCGCCGAAGCTCGACGCCTATGAGTGCGGCATCGTTCCCAGTCGCGACACCCCGGCGCGTTTTCCGGTCCGGTTCTTCCTGGTGGCGATGATCTTCATCGTCTTCGACATCGAGATCATCTTCTTCTACCCGTGGGCGGTCGCCCACCGCGGACTCGGTCTCTTCGGTCTCGGCTCGATCCTGATCTTCTCGTTCGCCGTGTTCGAGTCGTTCGTCTACCTGATCGGAAACGGCGCTCTCCAGTGGGGCCCGCTCAAACAGGTCGCCCACCCCGATGGTTCCGTCTCCTCCAAACGCACCACCACCACCACGGTGCGCCGTGTCGGTCTCGAAGACCGCATCCCCGGGCCGGTCGGCACCGAGGAGGCGGCCTGATGGGGCTCATCGGCGACGTGAAGGACAACGGTCTGGAGGGTCTCGAATACAACTTCGTCACCGGGCAGGTCGAGAACCTCGTCCAGTGGGCCCGCACCCGTAGCCTTTGGCCGGCCACATTCGGGCTGGCCTGTTGTGCCATCGAGATGATGGCCGCCGGGGCCGCCCACTACGATCTCGCTCGCTACGGAATGGAGGTCTTCCGGGCCTCTCCCCGTCAGGCCGATCTCATGATCGTCGCCGGCCGGGTGTCCCAGAAGATGTCGCCGGTGCTGCGTCAGGTCTACGACCAGATGATGGAACCGAAGTGGGTCATCTCGATGGGGGTGTGTGCATCGAGTGGTGGCATGTTCAACAACTACGCCATCGTCCAGGGCATCGACGAGGTCGTTCCGGTCGATGTCTACGCACCGGGCTGCCCTCCCGGGCCCGAGACCCTGCTGCACGCCATCTTCACGCTCCACGAGAAGATCCAGACGGGCGAGATCGTCCGACGCCGGGCCGACAACGGAGGCGGTGCCGGCATCACAATCGAGCAGCGTGATGGACAATCGGCGCCTCTGGAGATCCGGAGCGCACGGTGAGCGGTCAACCCGACGAGGCCGAACCCGATGGCGGCGATGACGTCGTATCCCGGCCCGAATCCCTCACCCGATACGGCGCCCCACTCACCCATTCCCATGGTCAGGTCGTCATCCATCCCACCCGTGACACCTGGCTCGAAGTGGCCGAGTCGGCACGGGTCGAAGGCTTCGACCATCTCACCGACATCACCGCGGTCGACTTCTTGACGTACGAAGCGGGGCGCGATCTGCCCGACGGCGTCGAGCCCGAGCGCTTCGAGGTTGTCGCCACCCTTTCGAGCATGGCGAGCCGTGAGCGAATACGGATGCGGGTGCAGGTGCCGGAGGACGATCCCACACTTCCGTCGCTGTTCGACGTTTGGCCGGGCAGTGAGACTCCCGAGAGGGAGGTCTACGACATGTTCGGCGTCGTGTTCGTGGATCATCCTGACATGTGTCGGATCCTGATGCCCGACGACTGGGTGGGTCATCCCCTCCGCAAGGACTTCGCGATCGGACGGATTCCGGTTCAGTTCAAGGACGAAGGCATGAGGCGATGAACGTCACCGAGACTCCGGCCGAATCATCGGTCGGAGAAGCGCCGGGGGAACCGGCGGCCGCCGACTCGGCCGAGCGCGTGCGCCGCCGCGGTGACGACAGCGCCGTGTTGCGCATGTCGGATACCGAGGCGGCCGAGATCGGTGGCGATCCGAGAACTCCCGACCATGACCAACGGGTCCTGCTCAACATGGGGCCGTCTCATCCCTCCACTCACGGTGTCCTGCGTCTGATGCTCGAGTTGGAGGGCGAGACCGTGTTGCGCTCGAAGCCGGTTGTCGGCTACCTCCACACCGGCATGGAGAAGCAGGGTGAACAGCTTTCCTACCTGCAGGGCTGCACCAACGTCACGCGTATGGACTACGCCTCGCCGTTGTTCACCGAGTTGGCGTTCTCACTCGCCACCGAGAAGCTGCTCGAGATCGAGATCCCGGAGCGTGCCACCTGGATCCGGATGTTGATGTGCGAGTTCAACCGACTGGCATCCCACTTCCTGTTCATGGCATCCAACGGCATGGATCTCGGCGCGGTGGGCATGATGATCTACGGCTGGAGGGAGCGCGAGGAGATACTTCGCTTCTTCGAGAAGGTCACCGGCCTTCGCATGAACCACAACTACATCCGGCCCGGTGGTGTGGCCGCTGATCTGCCCGACGGATGGCAGTACGACGTGGCCCGACTGCTCGAGATCATCCCGCCCCGTCTCGAGGAATACGACAAGCTCATGACCGGACAGCCCATCTGGCGGGCCCGACTCCAGGGTGTGGGCGCCATGGCGCCGGAGGAAGCGGTCGCGTTGTCGGCCACCGGCCCGCTGCTGCGCTCCACCGGCGTGGCGGTCGATCTCCGTCGTGATGAGCCCTATCTCGCCTACGACCGGGTCGAGTTCGACGTGATCGTCGGCACCTACGGCGACAGCTACGACCGCTACGCGATCAGGCTCAACGAGATCCGAGAATCGATCCGGATCCTCCATCAGATCCTCGACATGATGCCGCCCGGTGACTACCGGGTGCAGGACAAGAAGATCACTCCGCCGCCCCGGGCCCGTATCGACGAATCGATGGAGGCCCTGATACACCACTTCAAGATCTTCACCGAGGGATACAAGGTCCCGGCCGGCGAGGTCTACGCCGCGGTCGAGTCACCCCGTGGTGAACTCGGTGTCTACATGGTGAGCGACGGGTCGTCGCACCCTTACCGAATGCACGTCCGTTCGCCGAGCTTCATCAACCTTCAATGTCTCCCGCATCTGATGCAATACGGTCTGATTGCCGACGGTGTCGCCATCATCTCGTCGGTTGATCCGATCATGGGTGAGGTCGACCGATGAGCAGATTCAGCCTCGACAACGAGTCGATCGCGCGTGAGATCATCTCGCGGTATCCGCGCCCCAAGTCGGCGCTGATCCCGCTGCTACACCTGGCACAGGAGCAGGACGGCTGGGTCACCATCGACGCCATGCGCCACATCGCCGAACTCACCGGCACCACCCCAGCCGAGGTCATGGGTACCGGCTCCTTCTACGAGATGTTCAAGTTCCATCCGGTCGGCAGGTACGTGATCAACATCTGCTCCAATATCACCTGTCAGCTGATGGGCGCCGAGAGCCTCCTCGAACATGCCGAGGCCAAGCTCGGTGTGAAGGTCGGTGGCACCACCGCCGACGGTCTGTTCACCCTCGAGGACGTGGAGTGCATAGCGGCCTGTACGGAAGCGCCGGCACTGCAGGTCAACTACCGCTACCGCCTCCGGGTCACCGCCGAGGACTTCGATCAACTCGTCGACGACATTCGCAGCGGCACCGCCCGTGACATCCCCGAGCACGGCACGCTCTCGCTGGTGCGTCAGAGCATTCCCGCCGACCGTGGCGCCGGAATCGTTCCACCCGAACAGGCCCGTGAAGTATCGGTCTGGATGGCCCGCAACGACGCAGCGGAGCAGAACTGATGCCCACCCACGCCTACGTCCCCCATGCTCCCGGATATGTCGACAACGACGGGCCCAAGATCATCACCAAACGGTTCCCGCTCGAGGACTCCTACACGCTTGAGCGTTCCGAGGCCACCGGCGGCTACGCAGGACTGCGGGCCGCCCTGGACCGCACCCCGGCCGAGGTCCATACCGAGGTCCGCGATGCCACCCTGCTGGGGCGTGGTGGCGCAGGTTTCCCGGCCGGCATCAAGTGGGGTTTCCTGCCCCCCGGAAAGTTCCCCTACTATCTCGTGGTCAACGGCGACGAGAGCGAGCCCGGCACCTACAAGGACCGACTCCTCATGGAGCGTGATCCCCATCAGGTGATCGAGGGGTGTCTCATCACCTGTTACGCCCTCGGGCTGGCCCAGTGTTTCCTCTATGTCCGTGGCGAGATGGCGCTGGCCCAGGAACGCATAGCCAGGGCCCTCAATGACGCCTACGCCGCCGGATACGTGGGCCGCAACATCCTCGGCACCGACTTCTCGGTCGACATCACGCTCAGCTGGGGCGCGGGTGCCTACATCGTCGGTGAGGAGACCGCTCTCATCGAGAGTCTCGAAGGCAACCGGGGCATGCCCCGCCTCAAGCCACCGTTCTTCCCGGCCGCCATTGGTCTCTACGGCCAGCCCACCATCGTCAACAACATCGAGACGATGTCGAACCTGCCGTGGCTGATGACCAACGGCGCCGAGCAATACAAGACCTACGGTTCCGAGACGTCTCCCGGCACCCGCCTGTTCGCGGTGTCGGGCCACGTGAGGCGCCCCGGGGTCTACGAGGTCGAACAGGGCGTCACCACCTTCCGTGAGTTGTTCTACGGCGACAACTTCTGTCAGGGCATACGCGAGGGACATGAACTCAAGATGTTCATTCCCGGTGGTGGCTCGGCCCCGTGGTTCTTCCCCGAGCAACTCGATTTCCCGCTCGAGGCCAGGCCGGTCGGCGCGGGTGGTTCGATGCTGGGCTCCGGCGCGATCGTGGTCATGGACGAGACCACCGACGCGGTCAAGGCCGCTCTGAGGCTCGTGCGTTTCTACGCCCGTGAGTCGTGTGGAAAGTGCACGCCCTGTCGCGAGGGAACCACCTGGGAGGAGCGCATTCTCCAGAGAATTGTCGACGGCGAGGGTCGTCCGAGCGACATCGACCTCCTGCTCGACGTTGCCGACAACATCAGCCCCGGCCCGTATCCGGTGGCCGCACATCCTGATGCCGGTCTCGACGCGATTCCATTTCCGCCACGCCAGACCACCATCTGCCCGCTGGGTCCTTCGTCGGTCGCCCCGATCACGTCGACCATCAGGCGATTCCGCCACGAGTACGAAGCGAAGATCACCCGGCGCAACTCCATTGCGGTGAGTGCGGGTTCGGTGGAGGTGGCGTCGTGACCAACACGGAAGCCAAGACGACTCTCTCGGTCACCATCGATGGTGAGGTGTTCGAGGCCCGACCGGGTGAGCTGCTGATCGAAGCCTGCGAGCGGGCCGGCACCTACATCCCCCGGTTCTGCTACCACTCCCGGATGAAGCCGGTCGGCATGTGTCGCATGTGCCTGGTCGAGGTCGATACCGGCCGCGGCCCGGCCCTGCAGCCGGCGTGCATGTTGCCCTGCTCCGATGGCATGACCGTCAGCACCGAGACCCCGGGTACACGAAAGGTGCAGGCCGGCATACTCGAGTACCTGCTGATCAACCATCCGCTCGACTGCCCGGTCTGCGACAAGGGCGGCGAATGCCCGCTCCAGGACCAAACAGTGGCATACGGCCCGGGTGAGTCGCGTTTCGTCGAGGAGAAACGCCACTACGAGAAGCCGATCCCGATCAACGACAATGTGTTCCTCGATCGAGAGCGTTGCATCCTCTGTGATCGCTGTACCCGCTTTGCCGACACCGTGGCCGGCGACAAACTGATCCACTTCATGGACCGGGGCAACAACACCCAGGTCAACACGTTCCCCGACGAGCCGTTCGCCTCCTACTTCTCGGGCAACACGGTTCAGATCTGCCCTGTCGGCGCCCTCACCGCGAGGCCCTACCGCTTCAAGGCCCGTCCCTGGGACCTCGACGAGACGGTGTCGACGGCGTGGACCGATTCGGCCGGCGCCCGCGTCGCCGTGCAGTCTTCGCGCGACAAGGTGATCCGCCTGCTCGGCATCGATTCCGACCCGGTCAACTGGGGATGGCTTTCCGACAAGGAACGTTTCGCCTTCGAGGCCCTCAACTCCGACGACCGTCTCACCGCCCCACTGACCCGGGTCGGCGATCATCTCGTGCCCACCGGCTGGTCGACCGCACTCGAAAGGGCCGTGTCGTTGCTCTCCGATGCCGACCCCGACAGGGTCGCGGTGATCGGCGGGGCGCGCCTCACCAACGAGTCGCAGTATGCGTGGGCCAAGCTGGCCAAGGGCGTGATCGGAACCGACAACGTCGACTCGCAACTTGCCGACGGGCTCGATCCCGAGTTGGTGCTGGGACTTCCCCGAGCCACCATCGACGAGGCCTGCACCCCCGGCGGCACCATCATCTTGTGCGGGCCCGACCCCAAAGAAGAGATCGGGTCGCTCTACCTGCGTCTGCGTCATGCCGTGGTCCACGACGATGCCAGGCTCATCGAGCTCACGCCCACAGCCACCGGCCTGAGTCCGGTCGCCGCCCACAGCCTCCATCCGAGGCCGGGCGAGGTCGCTGATCTGGCCCGTGCCCTCGTCGAGGCGGCCAATGGCGGCCCGGCCGTTTCAGCCGCCGGAGTGTCAGCCGAGGAGATTTCCTCGGCGGCGGTCGCCATCGACGGCTCGGTCACGATCATCATCGGGAGGGCCTCTCTCGCCGAGTCGGCCGATTGTGTCACCGACGCCGCCCTGCAGTTGGCCGCCCTGCCCGGTTCACGCTTCCTGTCGGCGCTTCGTCGGGGCAACATCCACGGAGCCCTCGACTCTGGCCTCGCCCCCGGCCTGCTGCCCGGGCGCACCACGATCGAGGCCGGGGCCGCCCGGTTCGCCGACGCCTGGCCCTCGACGCCGGCGTCCCGTGGCCTCGACACGGCCGGAATCCTTGCCGCCGCCGCCGACGGCCGAATCGACGTTCTGGTGTTGCTCGGATCAGATCCGATCAACGACTTCGCCGGCCGGCCGCTCGCCGCGGCTGCCCTCGAGACGGTGCCCAACGTGATCGCACTCGACATGCTGGTCAACGACTCGATCGCCATGGCGGCCGACGTGGTTCTCGCCGCCTCGGGCGCCACGGAATCGGCCGGCACGTTCACCAACCTCGAGGGTCGCATCAGTGTCTGCCGGCAGCGGGTCACCCCACCCGGAACCGCTCGCGCCGATTGGATGATCGCTTCGGAGATCGCCCGTCGGCTCGGTTTCGATCTCGGCTTTGATTCCGTCGAGTCGATCAGGGCCGAGATCGCAGCGGTTTCCGTTGTCCACTCGGGGCTCGACGAGAAGGCGTTGGCCGAAGCTCTGGTCGACGGCCTGCTGATCGGCGGTTCGGGCGACATCATGGTTCCCGGAGTGGTCGGCGTGTCGCCGAGCGCCCACGACGCCTACTCACTTCGCCTGGTTGCCTCCCGGTCGATGTACGACGACGGCGTGGCGCTCCGAAATTCGCCATCGAGTCGCGGCCTGGCCCGCTCGGTCACCCTTCGTCTCAACCCGACCGACTTCGACAAGATCGGCGTCGACCGTGGCACCGTGGTCAGGACCGAGTCGGCAGTCGGCAGACTGCTCGTACCGGTGGAGCCTGATCCGGGAGTTCCCGTGGGCTCGGCCGTACTTCCGTGGGCGGCCCCCGGATCACCGGCCAACACTTTGATCGACCCGTTTTCGACGGTCACCGACGTGAGAGTGGAACGCGCATGATTCTCGCCTTGGATCCTCTGTACCTCACCAACATCGGACTGGCTGTGGTGCTCATCGCCCTGCTCAAGGTGGTGCTGGCGTTCGCGATCGTGCTGGTCGCGGTGTTGTTCATGGTGTGGTTCGAGCGCAAGGTCATCGCCGACATGCAGCACCGTATCGGGCCCAACATTGCCGGGCCTTGGGGGCTGTTCCAGACTCTCGCCGATGGCCTCAAGCTCCTGATGAAGGAAGACCTCGTTCCGGAACATTCCAATCGGTTCGTGTTCAAGCTGGCGCCGTTCCTCGCGATAGTTCCCGCGTTCCTGACGTTCGCGATCATCCCGATCGGCGGTAACTTCGAATCGAAGGGTGGGTCCGTACGGATCTTCGGTTATGACACCTATCTACAGGTCGCCGATCCGCCGATCGGCATTCTGCTGTTCTTGGCCATGTCGTCGATCGCGGTCTATGGCGTCATGCTGGCCGGCTGGTCGTCGGGCTCGAAATTCCCGCTCCTCGGGTCGGTTCGTGCCTCGGCCCAGATGGTCAGCTACGAGGCAGCGCTGGGGCTCTCGGTCCTCGCGGTCATCCTTCAGACCGGGTCACTTTCAACCCACGAAATGGTCGCCGATCAGGCCGCCGGCGGCTTCCTCGGATTCATCCCCAACTGGAACATCATCGTCACCGGTTTCGTGCCGTTCCTGATTTTCCTGATTGCCGGCACCGCCGAACTCAATCGGCCGCCGTTTGATCTGGTCGAAGCCGAACAGGAACTCGTCGGTGGCTTCCACACCGAGTACTCCTCGTTTCGGTTCGCCATCTTCTTCCTCGCGGAATACCTCAACACCATCAATATGTCGGCGATCATCGTCACGCTCTTCCTCGGTGGCCCGTCGGGTCCGGTTCTCATCGAAGGCATCGACTGGGCGTGGGGCATCCTCTGGTTCCTCGTCAAGCTCTTCGTCTTCCTCTTCGCCTTCGTCTGGTTCCGTGCCACTCTTCCGAGGTTCCGCTACGACCAGTTGATGGATCTCGGGTGGAAGCTCCTGATCCCGCTCTCCCTGGGATGGTTCCTGTTCCTGGCCGCCCTCAACATCGGCAACGACCGGGGCTGGAACCCCGGCGTGGTCGTGGGCGTCACGATCGTCGGCGGTTTTGCCGGTGGGGCACTTTTGATGGCCGCGATCAGGACCGCCCGAACCGAGCGGATCTCCCAGGAGGTCGACGCACATGGCTGATCCCCTCGACTACATCCGTGGCTTCGGGGTCACATTCAAGAAGCTGTTCGAAGAACGCCTCACCCTCCAATACCGCGGCGGCAAGGGCAAGCCGGGAAAGCCCGACGAGAAGCGCGAGAAGGGGCTGCGGTTCCACGGCCGTCATGTCCTCAATCGCTACGAAGACGGTATGGAGAAGTGCATCGGCTGTGAGCTGTGCGCCGGTGTCTGCCCGGCCAAGTGCATCTACGTGCGTGGCGCCGACAACGACCCCGACAACCCCACCTCACCGGGTGAACGCTTCGGTTACGTCTACCAGATCAACTATCTGCGTTGCATCCATTGCGACCTCTGCGTCGAGGCCTGCCCCACGCAGGCCATCACCGAGTCGAAGCTCTTCGAGTTCTCGTTCACCAATCGCAACGACGCCATCTACACCAAGAACGAACTACTGGTCGACGACAATGGAAAGCCCCGTTGGCTGCCTTGGGAGGACTGGCGCGACGGTGAGGACGAACACACCTCCGCTTGGATGCGTGCCACCTCGCCCGCCGGTGATCATCGCTACGAGGGTGTGGTGGCGTGGTCCGGTGAACTGGGCCACGGCGTGAGGTCACCGGAGGTCGGCCAGAGCGATTCAGCCGACGAGTCCAGCCGGCCCGAGATGGCCACGACAGAGGTTGAACAATGAGCGAGGTGATCGTCTTTTTCTTCGCTGCCGCCATCATCCTCGTCGGGGCGGTCGGCGTGGTGGTGGCCCGCAATCCGGTCCATTCTGCGCTGTTCCTGGTGCAGACATTATTCGGGGTGGCGATCATCTTTCTGATCCAGGACGCCAACTTCCTGGCCGCCGTGCAGATCATGGTCTACGCGGGCGCGATCGTGATCCTCTTCCTGTTCGTGATCATGCTTCTCGGAGTCGACAGCGCCGAGGAACTCGACGTCGACCCGATAGCGGGTCAACGGCCTCTGGCCGTGGTGCTCGGCGCGGCGCTTCTGGGCGTCGGCCTCACCGTTGTGCTCGTTGCCGCCAAGGGGATCACCGGGGCCAGGGCCACGGCGGGCGGTGAACACGCTCTCGACAACGGCCTGAGCGATGTCGAGCGAATCGGCCGGGTCCTGTTCACCGAATACGTGTTCGCGTTCGAAGCCACCGCGGCGCTGCTGACCATTGCCGTCATCGGTGCGGTGGTCCTCACCCGCCGTGCCGCTGCCGCCGACATGCTCCCCGACCGCGAGCCGGCGAGTTTCGAATTGCCGCCCCTTGCTCCGGCGATCGACGAGGAGGAGGAGCACTGATGGAAGTCACCACCAACTGGTACCTCGTGCTGGCGATTCTCATGTTCTCGATCGGTGCGGTCGGCTTGATGGTCCGGCGCAACCCGCTGGTCATGTTCATGTCGGTCGAGTTGATGCTCAACTCGGTCAACATCACATTCGTGTCACTGGGCACGGCGCTCAACGACGTCGGCGGTCAGATAGCGGTGTTCTTCGTGCTGGTGGTGGCGGCGGTCGAGGTCGTTGTGGGCCTGGCGTTGATCGTGGCGATCAACCGTCGACATCCCGATGCCGACGCCGACGACCTGTCGGTACTGAGAGGCTGAGACAGACATCATGCTCGACGCAGTTTTCCTTATTCCGGCCCTCCCGCTGCTCGGCTTCCTCACCATCGTGGTGTTCGGTCGTCGCCTCGGGGAGCCCCTCGCCGGTTGGCTCGCCACGACCATGATGGGCGGATCGTTCGCCGCCGCCGTGGTGGTGATGTTCGGCCTTCTCGACCGACCGGCGGAAGAACGCCAATTCGTCCAGACGTTGTTCGAGTGGATCCCGGCCGGTGATTTCAGCGTCGATGTCGGTTTCCTGGTCGATCCGCTGTCGGTCACGATGGCCCTGTTCATCACCGGTGTCGGCGCATTGATCCACCTCTACTCGATCGGCTACATGCACGGTGACCGGGACTTCTCGAAGTTTTTCCTCTACCTCAACCTGTTCGCCTTCGCCATGCTCATGTTGGTGCTCGGCGACAACATGCTCATCACCTTCCTCGGCTGGGAAGGGGTGGGGGCGTGCTCGTACCTGCTGATTTCGTTCTGGTTCAGCGACGAATACAACGCTTCGGCGGGAAAGAAGGCGTTCATCACCAACCGGGTCGGCGACTGGGGCTTCCTGGTAGCCATGTTCCTGACCTTCACCTCGCTCGGCTCGATTCGCTACCTCGACGTTCTTGGCAACGCGAACCAACTCACCCAGACCACAGCGACCGCTATCGTCGTACTGCTGCTCGTGGGCGCAGTCGGCAAGTCGGCCCAGATCCCTCTCTTCTTGTGGCTGCCCGACGCCATGGCCGGCCCCACGCCGGTGTCGGCCCTGATCCACGCCGCCACCATGGTCACATCCGGCGTCTATCTCCTCACTCGAGTCAACCCGGTCCTGGCCGAGTCGGCGGCCTGGGCTCCCCAGACGATCGCCTGGATCGGTGTCGGCACGGCCTTCTTCGCGGCGACCATCGCCATCGCACAAAACGACATCAAGAAGGTTCTCGCCTTCTCCACGATCAGCCAACTCGGTTACATGTTCCTGGCGATCGGCACTGGTGCCTACGTGGCGGCGATCTTCCACATGCTCATGCACGCTTTCTTCAAGGCCCTGCTCTTCCTCGGTGCCGGTTCGGTGATCCACGGCATGAACGGCGACCAGGACATGCGCCACTACGGAGCGCTCCGAAAGTTCATGCCCTGGACGGCCGGCACGTTCATCGTCGCCTGGCTCGCCATCGCCGGCATACCGCCGTTTTCGGGATTCTGGTCCAAGGACGAGATCCTGGGGCTCGCATGGAACCAGAGCCCGGCGCTGTGGTTCGTCGGGTTCGTCACCGCCATCCTCACCGCCTTCTACATGAGCCGGGAAGTGTTCCTCACCTTCTACGGCCGCTATCGCTACGCCGACCTCCGTGACGAAGAAGTCGAAGAAATGTGGAACGGACGGATCGTCGCGGCTGAGGCCGCGGTGGCCGAGGCCGAAACCGGTATCACCGGCGCCGACATCGCGGTGGCGAACGCCACCGAGAAACTGGCGAAGGCTGTGGAGAAGCTCGAGCAACGCCAGGCCGAACTGGCCGACGTCGACCAATCCGACGAGAAGGCATTTGACAAGGCCACCAAGAATCTGGCCCGAGCCGAAGAGGGCGTCTCCAAGGCCCAGAGCCTCATCGACGAGAACGGCGCCGCGGCCCAGGAGGCCCGCGCCGCCGTGTCGATCGCCCGCACCGAAGCCGAGCGCACGGTCGTGGCCTCGCAGGCGGAAGGACCCAACATCGGCGTGGCCCTGTTCGACGAGCCCGACACCAGCTCGATCCCCGAGGACGATCTACCCGAAGAGGTGAGGAAACGCCGCGAGTATCACCCCCACGAGTCGCCGTGGCCCATGACGGTGCCGCTGGTTGCCTTGGCCGTGCTGGCCGCGGTCGGAGGCCTGCTCAACCTGCCGTTCTCGTCGAGTACCAGACGTCTCGAAACATGGCTGGAACCTTCGCTGTTCGGGAACGAAGCCGTCAACACCGTGTCGGCCGGCGGGAAGTGGCTGCTGGCCGGCGTCGCGGTGTCGGGTGCGCTGCTCGGCCTGTATGCCGCGGTGGTCATCTACATCCAGGGCCACAGCAAGCCGTCGAAGGTCGAACTTCCGATCCTTGCTCACGGGTGGCGCTATGACGAAGCCGTTTCGGCGTTCATGGGTGGGCCCGGCCGTCGTGGTTTCGGTCTCGTATCCTGGTTCGACGGCGCGGCCATCGACGGCGCCGTCAACGGTGTGGGTCGCCTGGTGAGGGGTAGTGGTGGGCAACTCCGTCGACTCCAGTCGGGCTTCGTCCGTTCATACGCGGCAATGGTCGCCATAGGGGCCGTGGGCCTTGTCGGCTGGTTCCTCGTGCGGGCAGGACTGTGATGAATTCTCTCCTTCTCGCCGAGGTGTCCGGTCCGGCATTCCCGGTTCTCACCGCCATCGTGGTGCTGCCGCTGATCGGGGCGGCGCTGCTCACACTGCTGCCCCGCAACCGGCCTGACCTGCTCAAGCAGGTGGCCGTGCTGGTGTCGGCTGCCGTGGGCGCCATGACGATCTGGGTACTCGTGCAGTTCGATACCGGCAGCGCCGCCGCCGATTTCCAGTTCGTCGACCGGCAGTCGTGGATCTCGAGCCTCGGGATTTCCTGGACCCTCGGGGTCGACGGTATCTCCCTGTTCCTGGTGGTGCTGACCGGGATTCTGTTCCCGATCTCGATCATCGCGGTCAATGAGAAGAAGGACCCCAAGTCCTACTACGCCTGGATCCTCGTGCTCGAGGCCGGCTGCCTGGGGGCTTTCCTGGCCCTCGACCTGTTCGCCTTCTTCGTGGCGTTCGAGATCGTGCTCGTACCGATGTACTTCCTGATCGCCAAGTGGGGTCACGGCGACCGGGCCTACGCCGCCACCAAGTTCTTCATCTACACCATGCTCGGCTCGGCGCTGATGTTCGTGGGAATCCTCTCGCTGGTCTTCCTCACCGCATCCGCCACCGGCGGCCCGATCACCTTCGATCTGCAGACATTGGCCAACAGCCAGGCGCTGTCGACCACCACCTCACGGTGGATCTTCCTGTCGTTTGCCGCGGCGTTCGCGGTGAAGGTGCCGTTGTTCCCCTTCCATACCTGGCTTCCTGACGCCCACACCAACGCGCCCACCGCCGGCTCGGTGATTCTCGCCGGCGTCATGTTGAAGCTCGGCACCTACGGTTTCCTCCGCTTTGGCATTTACCTGTTCCCGGAGGCCGCGGTCTACTTCGCTCCGATGCTCATCACCCTCGGTGTGATCGGCATCGTCTACGGGGCGATTGTCGCCACGATGCAAAAGGACCTCAAACGGCTGATCGCGTACTCGTCGATCGCCCACCTCGGCTTCATCATGATCGGTATCTTCGCCCTCGATACCCAGGGCCTTGAGGGCGGCCTGCTGCAGATGGTCAACCATGGCCTCTCCACGGGCGCCCTGTTCCTCTTGGTCGGGATGATCTATGAGCGTCGGCACACCCGCGAGATCGCCAAGCTCGGTGGTCTCCAGAAGTCGGCCCCGATCCTGGCGGCGGCCTTCATGATCGTGATGCTCTCGTCGGTGGGCCTGCCTGGTCTCAACGGTTTTGTGGGCGAGTTTCTCATCCTTCTCGGTTCGTTTGCCGCCCACCGCTGGTGGGCAGTGGTCGCTGCGACCGGTGTGATCCTCGCCGCGCTCTACATGTTGTGGGCCTATCAGCGGGTGTTCCACGGCCCGGCCGAGGGCGACAACGCCACCATGCCCGACCTCAATGCCAAGGAGGGTCTGGTCCTGATTTCGCTCATCTCGATGATCGTGTTTCTCGGCGTCTACCCCAAGCCGGTGCTCGATCGCATGGAACCGGCTGTCGACGCCTTGATCAGCCACGTCGAGACCAATGTGCCCCGGTTCAAGGAGCCGACCGCCACCCACCTTGCCACGGTGAAACTGGGGGACCTGAGCGCCTTGGAAGGTTCCGCCTCCGGTGAAGGGAGCGGAAACTGATGCTCGCCCAGGTTGATTTCGTGCCGGTGGCAACGCCCACCGTGGTGTGGGCGGGTCTCGTCCCCCTGATGGTTCTGGGTGGCGGTGCCGTCCTGCTGGTGATGTTCCGGTCGGTGGTGAAGCGTCTTCCGACCGATTACGAGTCATGGGTCACCACCGCCCTTGGGCCGGTTACCGTCGTTGCGGCCTACGTGTTGGGTGGTGTTGCCGGCCAGGACCTTCCGTTGAGCGGGGTCCGCTCCAATGTCGGCGACGGCTGGTTCTACCTCGGGTTCCTGGTGGTATTGGCAGTGTCGGCCCTTCTGGTCTGGTCCCTCGACATCGGGCTCGACACGGCTTTCACGGTTGGTGTGGCCGTCACCACGCTGTCGGCCACGTGGATGCTCTGGGGCGACCGGGTGATGGTCGACGGGGCCTTCAACTCGATCGGCGAACAGCTCGGAGTGGACGGGTTCTCGATTGTCTTCACCGGGATCATGGCGGTAGCGGTGGGGCTCACCGCACTGCTCCTCGACGACTACATCGAGCGTGAAGGCGTCGGTGGCGTCGAGATGTACGTTCTGTTGATGCTGTCGGCCGCCGGCGGCGTGGTAATGGCCAGTGCCAACGATCTGATCGTGCTGTTTCTCGGCATCGAGACGCTCTCGATCGCGGCCTACGTGTTGGCCGCCATGCACTCCAAACGGCTCGAGTCCTTGGAGGCCGGCCTCAAGTACTTTGTTCTCGGGGCGTTCTCTTCGGCGTTTCTCCTCTACGGCATAGCTTTCGTCTACGGCGCCACCGGTTCGACCAACCTGATTGCCATTCGCACCTTCCTCGATGCCAACACTCTCACCGACGACGGCATGCTGTTGGCCGGCTTCGGTCTGATGCTGGTGGGTCTGGGGTTCAAGGTGGCGGCGGTGCCGTTCCATGCCTGGACCCCTGATGTCTACCAGGGTGCTCCCACCCCGGTCGTGGCCTACATGGCCTCCGCGGTGAAGGCCGCGGGTTTCGCCGCACTGGTTCGGGTGTTCGTCGTCACCTTCGGTGCCTACCGGCTCGATTGGCAGCCTGCGGTCTACGTGCTGGCGATCCTCACGTTGGTCACCGGTTCGGTACTTGCCGTCGTGCAGCGTGATGCCAAGCGGATGCTGGCCTACTCGTCGATCAGCCACGCCGGTTTTATCCTCGTCGGGGTGCAGGCCGCCACGTCGAGGGGCACCGCTGCCGTGGTGTTCTATGCCTTGGCCTACACGTTCCTGGTCATCGGCAGTTTCGGGGTGCTCACCGCGGTGTCGGGTCAGGGAGACCGGGCCACCACCCTCGAGGATCTCGACGGTCTGGCCGACCGTAGGCCGGCCCTGGCGCTGGCCTTCACGATCTTCCTGCTCGCTCAGGCCGGCGTCCCCCTCACCACCGGTTTCGTCGCCAAGCTAGAGGTGATCGGCGCGGCGGTCGAGGCTCACTCCTACTGGCTGGCGCTGATCGCCATGCTCACCGCCACGGTGTCGGCGTTCCTCTATCTACGGATCGTGCTCGCCATGTACGTGGGCAAGTCGTCGGAGGAGGCACTCGCCGCGCCGCGTGCTCGCATTCCCACCGCCGTGATTCTGGTGATCGGAATAGCGTTCGTGGTCACGGTCGGATTCGGAATCATCCCCGATCCGATCGACCAACTGGCCAGAGACGCTGTGCCGCAGCTCGTCGCCTCGGGTTGATCATCGCGGTACGAGCCCGCAACACCGTCACCCCCGCGGAACCGGTGTCATGGGACGAGGCCGGCAGGATCGTGAGTATCGTCCCACTCCAATCACGACATGTTGATCCGCTGACTCACGTCACCTGCCTGTGACGGAACATCATTGCACGCTCCTCGGGATAGGCTGGGCGCGCTAGGGCGCTACCCGTATTCCGAACGACCGGGGCGCCGATGCCAGAGAGGCACGTTCGGATCGTGGCTGTCACCGATGTTGAGATCGCTAGGACAATCCCGGCCGAGGAGTGGGCTGCGCTCGAGCCGATGATCAACGCGATCGAGCAGCTCAAGGTCGAGCGGGATGCCGTCGTGTTGGCCCACAACTACATAACCCCCGCGATCTACCACGGTGTCGCCGATTTGACCGGCGACTCACTCGGCTTGGCGCGTGCCGCGGCGGAGACCGACGCGGAGGTGGTTGTCTTCGCCGGGGTGCACTTCATGGCGGAATCCGCAAAGATCATCTGCCCCGACAAGACCGTCCTCATTCCTGACCCCACCGCGGGTTGCTCGCTCGCCGCGTCGATTACCGGCGCCGATATCCGCCGGTTGCGCAAACGCTACCCAGGTGTGCCGGTGGTCAGCTACGTCAATACCTCTGTCGAGGTGAAGGCCGAAACCGACATCTGCTGCACCTCGTCCAACGCGGTCGCGGTTGTCGAGTCGCTTGGCGCTGATCGAGTCATCTTCGTACCCGACAAGTACCTCGGCCACTATGTCGCGAGCCAGACCGACACCGAGATCATCTTCTGGGAAGGTGCTTGCGAGGTCCACGAACGTTTCAGCGGCGAGGAACTGCGCGAATACCGTCGGAGCGTGCCCGGGGTTCCGATCATCGCCCATCCTGAGTGCCCGCCCGACGTGCTCGACGAAGCCGACTATGTCGGCTCCACCGCCGGCATGATCGGCTGGGTGAAAGGCAACCGGCCCGAGAGGGTCGTGATGGTGACCGAGTGCTCAATGAGTGACAACGTCGCGGTCGAGGTTCCGGATGTCGAACTTGTCAGACCCTGCAACCTTTGCCCTCATATGAAGAAGATCACCCTCGAGAAGGTCCGTAACTCGCTTTTGTGTTTGGAGCATGAGGTTCTGGTCGACCCCGAGATCGCGGCGCGAGCCCGTCAGGCCGTTGACCGGATGCTTTCGGTGAGCGGGACCGGATGACCACTGTCCGTGTCGAACACAGCCCGGCCATCGTAATCGGAAGCGGTATCGCCGGCCTGTCCACCGCCCTCGCGCTGGGGAATTGCACGCTGCTCACCGCGTCGACGCTGGGTGAGGGCGGCTCCAGCCGCTGGGCCCAGGGCGGTGTCGCGGCCGCGATCGGCGGCGCTGACTCACCGGCCGACCATGCCGCCGACACGCTTGGCGTAGGCGCCGGGCTCGGCGATGCGAGCATCGTCGGACTGGTAACCGGCCTCGCGCCACAGGCCATAGCGGAAATGGTCGCACGAGGCGCCCGCTTCGACCGCGGCGATGACCATGCCATCGCCCTCGGTCGTGAGGCCGGTCACCGGGAGCGTCGCATCGTTCACTCCAACGGCGATGCGACCGGTGCTGAACTGATTCGTACCCTGGTGGAGGCGGTGCTGGACGAGCCCCGCATTCGTCGAGTGGAGGGCGCCCGGCTCGTGGACCTGGTGTGCGCCGGAGTTCGGGTGGCAGGCGTCGTTGCCTGGCATGTCGACGGTGCGGTTGTCGTGCATCTCGCGCCTGCCGTCGTGTTGGCCACGGGAGGCTACGGGCACTGCTTTGCCCACACCACCACGCCCGACGGTGTCTGCGGCGACGGAATAGCGATAGCAGCCCGCGCCGGCGTCACCATCGCCGATATGGAGTTTGTGCAGTTCCACCCCACCGCGCTCGCTGCCGGTGGCGATCCTCTGCCGTTGTTGACCGAATCGCTGCGCGGCGAGGGTGCCGTGCTGGTCGACGAGACCGGAGTGCGCTACGTATTGTCCGTCGACCCCGAGGGCGAACTCGCACCCCGCGACATCGTGGCCAGAGCAAACTACCGGTGGAGCCGTGATGGCCACGACACCTTTCTCGACGCCCGCTGCATCGGTGAGCACTTCCCCAAGCGGTTCCCGACAGTATTCGGCCTTTGTGCCGGCCGAGGGTTGGACCCGCGACGCGACCTGCTGCCGGTGTCGCCGGCCGCCCATTACACGATGGGAGGGGTATACACAGTGGGCCCCGGCCGGACCTCACGGCCCGGGCTGTGGGCGGTGGGGGAGGTGTCCGCATCGGGCCTCCATGGCGCCAATCGGCTGGCCAGCAACTCAATGCTGGAAGGCCTGGTACTGGGCAAGGAGGCCGCCGTCGACATCCTCGCGGTGACAGCCGCAGCACCGGGCCCCGAGGCGACGTTCTGGGTGTCCGCCGACGCCTGGGTGCTCGAATCCGAGGAACCCGCCGTTTCGGCCCGGCTGCGCGAGCTGCTCTGGGAGGGAGCCGGTGTGGAGCGGGACGGCGACGGACTCCGGACCCTGCAGCGGGAAATCGCAGGTCTGGCTCACGACGCCGGATGTTCGGTCAGCGGTCGCAACCAACTGCTGATAGCCAGCCTGGTCGCCGATGCCGCGCTGGCCAGGACCGAGAGCCGTGGCGCCCATTTCCGCACGGATTATCCACATGACGATGCTGAGCAGGCTTCGCGCCGCACGGTTCGGCTCCCACCGGTGAACGCATCCGCTTTGCGCCTGACGCCCGGCAACGCCAGGATCGATCTGCATATGGCCGTGTGATGGCGGGTCCGGAACTGCACCCGCTGATCTACGAGCGCGTCCTCCGGGTCGCGTTCGAGGAGGACCTCGGTCGGGTCGGCGACATCACGACGGATGCCGTGGTCTCGGCCGGTGTCCACGGCGAAGCGGCGATGATCGCCCGCAAGTCTGGCACGGTCGCCGGCTTGGGGATTGCCCGGTCCGCCTTCCAGCTTTACGAACCCGCCTTGGTTGTCGGCCTGGTTGCGCACGACGGCGACCGGGTCGAGGCCGGAGCGGTGCTGGCCACGGTGGCAGGCCCCGTCCGCGGGATACTCACCGGCGAACGTATCGCGTTGAACCTGTCCGGGCGTCTCTCCGGCATAGCAACGGCGACCCGTTCGATGGTCGACGCCGTGGCGGGCACCGGGACCAGGGTTGTGTGCACCCGCAAGACCACACCGGGTCTCCGTGCCCTGGAGAAGTACGCCGTGCGCGCCGGCGGTGGATCAAACCACCGATTCGGGCTCGACGACGCAGTCCTGATCAAGGACAATCACATCGCCATCGCCGGATCGATCACCAAGGCGCTGACTCGGGTGAAGCGGTCCGTCGGCCATCTCGTGAAAGTGGAGGTCGAGGTCGACACGCTCGGTCAACTCGAGGAACTCCTGAAAGTGGGCGCCGACGCGGTACTACTTGACAACATGGACCCCGAGGTCCTTGCCCAGGCGGTCGCAATGGTCAAGGGAAGGCTGATCACCGAGGCGTCGGGTGGCATCACCCCAGAGACCGCCCGTGTCAAGGCCGAGTCGGGGGTGGACCTGCTATCGGTCGGCTGGCTCACCCACAGCGCCCCCATCCTCGACATTGGCCTCGACATCGCGTGACGAGAGCCGCGATGTCGCCACCCCGGATGCCACCGCGGGCCATGACCCCGATCTGAGGCCAGGTCCGCGACAAGACGAGAAGGCCACG
The DNA here is from genome assembly GCA_003231645.1 of Acidimicrobiia bacterium. GTDB lineage: Bacteria > Actinomycetota > Acidimicrobiia > Acidimicrobiales > Aldehydirespiratoraceae > SZUA-87. The sequence continues at coordinate 56,143 of QIIW01000151.1, forward strand.
GACCCGCGTCTGCGGGATCTCCGGGGCCAACAACCAGCGGCCGACCTGACCGATCCGACAGGTGGGTGATCGGTGTCGCGTCCACCAAGGGGGCCGTAGTCCTGATTGTGGACACCCTCGCGCGCTGAGCGGGGAATCCTGCGCAAAACGCGCATCCCTCGGAACCAATCATCTAGTAGGCTCGCGCCGCGTGTCGGAATTCCTCCGTAGCTATCTAACAGTCGCGATATTCGGCTTGGTCGGTCTTGCCCTGGTGGGCGCGTTCCTCGGTCTCGGCCGGATCCTGCGACCCGATCACCCCACTCCACAGAAGCTGGAGAGTTACGAATCGGGCGTCGACCCCACCGGCGACACGTGGTCTCAGGCCAATATTCGCTACTACATCTTCGCTCTGCTCTTCGTCATCTTCGACGTCGAGGCGGTCTTCATCTTCCCGTGGGCGATCAGGCTCGACGCCTACGGGGCGTTCGGGCTCATCGAGATGGGGATCTTCATCTTCATCCTCCTGCTGGGTCTCATCTACGCGTGGCGCAAGGGTGTGCTGCGGTGGGCCTAGTCGAATCAGGGAAGATTCCCAAGCCCCTCACCACGCTGCTCAACATGAGTCGCAAGTACTCGCTGTGGGTCTACCAGTGGGGACTCGCCTGTTGTGCCATCGAGATGGGAGCCGCCTTCGGTTCCCCGCGCTACGACGTCATGCGTCTCGGCGTGATACCGCTTCCGGCCAGCCCCCGTCAGGCCGACCTGGTCGTGATATCCGGCACTGTCACCGACAAGATGGCACCGGCGATCAGGCGGCTCTACGAACAGATGCCCGACCCGAAATACGTGATCTCCATGGGATCGTGTGCCAACTGCGGTGGCCCCTACTGGGACTCCTACTCGGTGACCAAGGGCGTCGATCAGATCATTCCTGTCGACATCTACGTGCCCGGTTGCCCACCGAGGCCCGAAGCCCTGCTCGAGGGCATCATCATGCTCCAGGAACGCATTCAGAACGAAGACATGGCCGAGCGTTGGAAGGGTGAGTCGGTTGCCGCCGGCTGACACCACCGACGCCACCGACGAACCGCCGGTCGTGGTCACCGACGAGGCCCGTGAGTCGCTTCTGGCCGGTATCACCGACGAACTCGGCGACGCCGTAGTCGGTTTCCACATCCGTCCCGGCGACGATCTCTGGATCAGGGTCGATCGTGACGCTTGGCTCGACATCGCCCGGTTCCTTCACACCGGTCTGGGTTTCGCCTACTTCAACTTTCTGTCGGCGATCGATTGGATGCCATCGCCCTACGGGCGCAGCATGGACAGTGGTGTCGACCTCACCCTCGAGGGAGTGCGGGTCCCCGAGCCCGGACCGGTGGAGCAGGGCCTGGCCGGTGGCGACACCCGCTTCCAGGTGTTGGCCCGGGTCGACGATGTGATCTCCAACATGGGCATCACCCTCAAGGTCGACATCCCCGAAGACGACCTCAGTCTCGCCACGTGGGTTCCGGTCTACCCGGGTGCCAACTGGCACGAGCGTGAGTGCTGGGAGATGTTCGGCATCGAGTTCAGTGGACATCCGGGACTGCGCCACCTGTACCTGCCCGGTGAATTCGAGGGCAATCCGATGCGCAAGGACTACCCGCTGCTCGCCCGTCAGGTGAGGCCTTGGCCGGGCATCGTCGATGTCGAGGCCATGCCCGATGACGACAAGGCCGACTCGTGACCACCGTCTCCGATCAGCAGAAGCTCTCCTACATAGCGGCGCAGGCCGCCGACGCCAGGGTCAATCTCGAGATCGAGTCGGAGGGCATGACCCTCAACCTCGGCCCGCAGCACCCCGCCACCCACGGCACGCTGCGTATCATCGCCAGGATCGACGGCGAGCAGGTGATCAGGGCCGATCCGGTGATGGGCTACATGCACCGCGGCTACGAGAAACTCACCGAGGTACGGACCTACCCACAGGTCACCACCCTCATCAACCGCATCGACTGGTTGGGCAGCTTCGCCAACGAGGTCCCGTTCATCCTCGCCGCCGAGAAGCTGATGGAGGTCGAGGCCCCGCCGCGTGCCCAGTGGATCCGCACGATCCTGTTCGAGATGAGCCGCATCGCCAACGTGGTCCTGTTCCTCGGCGACATGGCCGTGCAGGTTGGTGCGATCACACCGGTGTTCTTCGCTTTTCGTGACCGCGAACACGTTCTCAATCAGATCGAGTCGGTCACCGGCGGCCGCTTCCACCCCAACTTCGATCGTATCGGAGGCCTGAAGGACGATTTCCCCAAGGGTTGGATCGACGAGACCCGTCAGGTCATGAAGAAGATGCGCCGCTTCTGCGACGAGATCGAAGTTCTGGTGATGGACAACGAGATCTTCCAGGCCCGCACCCGCGGCATCGGGGTGATCCCGGCCGATGTCGGCCTTTCCTACGGACTCTCGGGCGCCAACATCCGTGGTTCCGGTGTCGACCGCGACCTGCGCCGTGACAACCCTTGTGGCCTGGTCCACGACCAGATCGACTGGAAGGTCTGGACCCACCCCGACGGCGACTCGTTCTCGCGCTTCTGGGTCCGTCTCCAGGAGGTCCGCGAGTCCACCGGCATCGTCAGCCAACTCCTCGATTCGCTTCCGTCGGGTCCGGTCATGGCCAAGGTGCCGCGCATCATCAAGGTGCCGGCCGGTGAGGCCTACGTCGAGACGGAGAACCCCCTCGGTGCCATGGGCTATTACATCGTGTCCAAGGGGGATCTGGTGCCGTTCCGGGTCAAGATCCGGTCGGCGTCGTTTTCCAACGTGTCGATCACCCCATGGTTGCTGCAGGGGGTCTACGTCCCCGACATCATCACGATTCTCGCCAGTCTCTACTTCATCCTGGGAGACATAGACCGGTGATGACCCTGGGGGAACTGGCGTACTGGGAGTTGACTTCGCTGCGGGTGGCGGGTGGCCTGGCCGCGGTGTTGCTCGTGGCCGGCACCCTCGTGTACATCCACCTGTTCAAGCTCGTGAGCTTCATGCAGAGCCGGCTCGGTCCCATGGAGGCCGGCCCCTACGGTTCGCTGCAGCTACTGGCCGAGGTCGGAAAGTTCCTGCAGAAAGAGGACATCTTCCCCCGTAAGGCCGATCGTTTCGTATTCGCGGCCGCGCCGTTCGTGGTGTTGATGTCGACCTTCCTGCTCGTGGTCGTCGTGCCGGGCGGCCCCGATGCCTGGTTCGTCGACAACGATCTCGGCATCTACCTCGCCATGGCGGTGTCCTCGGTGTCGGTGATCGGGGTCCTGATGGCCGGCTGGGGTTCGGCCAACAAGTACTCGCTCATGGGTGGCCTGCGAGCAACCGGGCAGCTCATCGCCTACGAACTGCCGCTGATGCTCGCTGTCGTCGGCGTGGTGATCGAAGCCGGCACGATGAACATGCAGGGCATCGTCCTCGCCCAGGCCAACGGCTCGATCTTCGGGTGGAGCGGACTGGGGAACCCTTTCCTGCTCACCCAGTTCGTCGGATTCTTCGTCTTCATGATCGCCATGCAGGCCGAGCTCACCCAGAGCCCGTTCGACATGCCCATCGCCGAGTCGGAGCTGGTCACCGGCTACATGACCGAGTACTCCGGCATGCGGTTCCTGATGTTCTTCATCGGCGAATTCGCCACCGCCGGAGTGTTCTCGGCTGTCGCTGCGGTGCTGTTCCTCGGTGGCTGGTACGTGCCCGGCCTCGACGCCACCAGCAACGTCTTCAACGTGATCGGCCCGCTGGTGATGCTCGGAAAGGTCGTGTTCCTGTCGTTCCTCGTCTTCTGGTTCCGGTTCACGTTTCCCCGCTTCCGTGAGGACCAACTCCAGCGGTTGGCATGGAAGTTCCTCATCCCGATTGCTCTGGTCAACATCGTGGCGACCGGCATCCTCAAGGTCGCCTTCTAGGACTCGGCATGGGACTCGTACCAGGACTTGTCAAAGGCCTCGGTGTCACCGGAAGGACGCTTCTTCAAACCGTCTTCCCGGGCGGCTTCAAGAAGCCGATCCCTGCCCCGATCAGGGGCGCCCAGACCGTGCAATACCCCCACGAGAAAGACATCCCTGCGCCGCGCGCCCGTGGTGTGATAGCGCTCCACGAGGGCAACTGCACATCGTGCATGCTATGTGTCCGTGAGTGCCCCGACTGGTGCATCTACATCGAGGCCCACAAGGAAAAGGCTCCACCTCGTCGTGCCGGCGGCAAGCCCCGCAAGAAGAACAAGCTCGACCGCTTCGACATCGACTTTGCTCTCTGCATGTTCTGTGGAATATGTGTCGAGGTCTGCCCGTTCGAGGCATTGTTCTGGAGCCCGGAGTACGAATACTCCGAGCCCCGAATCGCCGACCTGCTACACGACAAGTCGCGGCTCCACGAGTGGATGGCGACGGTGCCGGAGTTCGAGGACCACGAAACCGGCTCCGTGGTGAAGCAGAAGACGGTGCCGCCACTATGAGCGCGGTCTTCGCCGCGGTGTCGACCGACGCCCCCATCTTCGTCGCGCAAAACGTGTTCTTCGCCGTCGTCGCCCTGCTCATGGTGGGATCGGCGCTGAAGGTTGTCACCACGTCCAACGTGGTCCACGCCGCCCTCTGGCTGGTGCTGGTGCTGGCCGGCGCGGCTGCCCAGTTCATTCTGCTCGGGTCGGAGTTCGTGGCCGTCACCCAGGTGCTGGTCTACATCGGCGCGGTGGTGGTCCTGTTCCTGTTCGGTGTGATGCTCACCCGGGCCTCGATGGGTGACGACGAATCGGTGGCCGGTGAGAAGCGCTCGATGGCAGCGGTCGTCGCCGGGTTGTTGCTCGCCGTCATGAGCGTTGCTCTGATCGACAGTTTCTCCGACGACCGTGTGGTCATCGACCAACCACAGTTGGTCACCACGGTGGCCGACTCGATTTTCTCGCAGTACATCGTTCCCTTCGAAGCAATATCGGTGCTGCTGCTCGCCGCGCTCATCGGGGCGATAGTCGTGGCGAGGAGGGACTGACCCGATGCTTCTCAACCAGTTCCTCCTTCTCGCCGCGGTTCTGTTCTGCATCGGCGTCTACGGCGTGCTCGTGCGTCGCAACGGCATGCTCGTGTTGATGTCGATCGAGATCATCCTGAACGCGGTCAACATCAACCTGGTGGCCTTCGGTGCTCTCACCGACAACGTCGGCGGCGAGGTGTTCGCGCTGTTCGCCATCGCGGTCGCCGCCGCCGAAGTTGGAATCGGTCTCGCCATCGTCCTGCTCATGTATCGCAACCGCCGCAGCATCGACCTCTCCGAGGCCGACCTGCTGAAGGGCTGAATCCGACGTGAACTTCCTACTGCTGGCCGCCGAGAACGCAACCCAACTGCCGCTGGCCGTGTCGAACGGCACCAACTGGTTCCTCGAACACGCGTGGATCGTTCCGCTGCTGCCGGCGGTCTCGTTCGTCATCATCTTGTTCTTCGGCAAGCGCATGCCCCGCAAGGGGGCCGAGGTCGGCGTCGCCGCGGTGGCGCTGGCGTTTGTCTTCGCGGTACTCACCGGTGTCGCCTGGATCAACCACCGCGACAACTACACCCCACCTGCCGCCTCTGAGTCGGCCCTCGTGATCGACGGAGGCGAGATCGCCCCGGATCAGGTGGTGCCGGCGGCCGAGGAGGCCCCGACCAAGGGTGAGGTCGTCACCGAAGGTGGCGGCGAGGCCGAGCAGCCCACGGTCGCGATCCACAAGAGCACCACTTGGCTCCGCAACGGCGGTGTCGCATTCGACGCCGGCATCCTCGTTGACGGACTCAGCGTGTTGATGCTGTTCATGGTCACGCTCGTATCGCTTCTGGTCCACATCTACAGCACCGACTACGTGGCCGGCGACCGGCGTTACACGCATTTTTTCGCGTTCCTGAGCCTGTTCACCGCGGCGATGCTCTTTTTCGTGTTGAGCGACAACATCCTGCAGATGATCGTCGGCTGGGAACTGGTCGGCGTGTGTTCGTTCGTATTGATCGGTCATTGGTGGGAAGAGAAGGCCAACTCCGATGCCGCCATGAAGGCGTTCATCACCAACCGCGTGGGTGACATAGGTCTGCTGGTCGGTGTGATCATCCTCTTTTTCACCGCCGGTAACGGCAGCTTCGACATTCTCACCATCAACAGCAACATTGTTTCCGGCGGGGTCAGCCACACCGCTCTCATCGTGGCCGCCATGTCGCTCACTGCTGCCGTCATGTCGAAGTCGGGCCAGTTCGTCCTCCACACCTGGCTGCCCGACGCCATGGCCGGCCCCACCCCTGTGTCGGCGCTGATCCACGCCGCCACCATGGTCGTCGCCGGTATCTACATGGTGGCTCGCCTCTATCCGGTGTTCTTCGAGGGGATGCAGATCGGCGGTTCCAGCATCAACCTGTTGGCCGTGGTGGGCGCCGTCACACTGGTGCTCGCCGGCCTGGTGGCGTTCGTGCAGAGCGATATCAAGAAGGTGCTCGCCTACTCGACCATCAGTCAACTCGGCTACATGGTGATGGCGCTCGGGGTCGGCGCCTGGACTGCTGCGATCTTTCATCTCTTCACCCACGCCTTCTTCAAGGCCTGCCTGTTCCTCGGCGCCGGCTCGACCAGCCACGCCGTCCACAGCTTCGACATGAAAAAGGACATGGGCGGTCTCCGCCGGTGGATGCCCCACACATACCTGACCTTTGTCGTCGCTTCCCTGGCCCTCGCCGGCATCTTTCCGTTGGCCGGTTTCTGGTCGAAGGATGAGATCCTGTCGGGAACCGGTGGCTGGGGGCTGTTCGGTGGCACCGGCGGCAACGGCGCCTACACGTTCATGCTGGCCATGGGCATCCTCGGAGCGGCGCTCACCGGTGCCTACATGACCCGCGTGATCTATCTCACCTTCCACGGCGAGTTCCGTGGTCACGGCACGCCCCACGAGTCGGGCCGCCTGATCCTCGTACCTCTCTACGTCCTCGCCGGGTTCGCCCTGCTGGCCGGCCTGATCAATCTTCCCGTCGGATTCATCACCGGCAACAACTCATCCTGGCAGGAACGCTTCGGCCACTACGTCCAACCGGTGGCCGGCTACTTCCCCGACATAGCCCAGGCCACCCCCAGCTATTCGCTGGCAATCGTCTCGAGCTTCGTGGCCTTCGCCGGCATCGGCTACGCGTTCTGGTACTACTTCGTGAAGCTCGACCGTCTGGCTCGAGCCACCGGCGAGTCACTCACCGAACTGCCCGACGGCCTGGTGGCCAACAGCGCCGTCGCTCGTGCCGGACACACCCTGCTCGTGCAGAAGTACTACCTCGATCACCTCTACACCGACATAATCGTCGGCACCACCAAGGGTGTGATCGCCAGAGCTGCCAACTGGACCAACCAGAACGTGATCGACGGCGCCGTGAATCTGGCGGGGCGCTGGTCGGTCAAGGTCGGGCGCTTCACCTACGACCGTATCGATCAGCCGCTTGTCGACGGTTTGGCCAACGCCACCGGTCGGGCCTCGAACTCCCTCGGCGACGGCTTCCGTGTCGTGCAGACCGGCAAGGTCCAGCAGTATGCCGCCCTCCTATTCGCCGCCGCCGCCCTCCTCGGCGGGGCCCTCGTAGTCGTCCTCTCACTCTGATCTCTCCGACTGGAACCCGGGAACAACCAACATGACCGACTTCCTGAACACATGGGGCCTCACCGCCGTCATCTTCGTTCCGCTCATCGGCGCGGCGGTGATGATGCTCATTCCCGAACGCGAGGAAGAGACCCACAAGCTCATTGCGCTGTTGACCTCGCTCCTCACCCTGGGCTTTGTCGCGGCACTGATGATCGAGTTCGACTACGGCGACGCCGGCACCATGCAGTTCGTGCAGGACAAGGGCTGGATCGACGTCATCAACAGTCGATACATCCTCGGGCTCGATGGCATCTCGATTCCACTGCTGGCCCTCACCGTGCTGATCGTGCCGTCGGTGATCGTCTACTCGTGGCACCACATTCCCCACCCGGGCAACGCCAAGGCATTCCTGATCCTCAACCTCATACTCGAGACGGGCATGGTCGGCACGTTCCTTGCCCAGGATCTCATCCTCTTCTTCCTGTTCTTCGAGGTCGTACTCCTGCCGATGTTCTTCATGATCGCTGTCTGGGGCGGTGAGGATCGGCGTTACGCATCGCTGAAGTTCTTTCTGTACACGCTGTTCGGATCCGCCCTGATGCTGTTGGGTTTCCTGGCGCTGTTCTTCCTCGCCAAGGATCCCGTCACCGGTGCGGCGCTCCATACCTTCGACATGAGGGCTCTCACCGCCTCAGCCGGTTCCGGCATCGTCCACTCCACCCAGCTGTGGATCTTCGCTGCGATGTTCATCGGTTTCGGTGTGAAGGTGCCGATCTTTCCGTTCCATACTTGGCTCCCCGACGCCCACACCCAGGCCCCGACCCAGGGGTCCGTGATCCTGGCGGCCGTGCTACTGAAACTCGGCACCTACGGATTCCTGCGTATCGCCATTCCCATTCTGCCGGGGGCCGCGACCACCTGGGCCCCGTGGATCGGTCTGGTGGCCGTGATCGGCATCATCTACGGTGGCCTCGCCTGCCTGGCCCAGACCGACATGAAGCGCCTGATCGCCTTCTCGTCGGTGGCCCACATGGGTTTTGTGATGCTGGCCATCGCCACCATGACCCCGTTCGGTTTCAATGCTGCCATCTACGGAATGGTGGCCCACGGTCTCATCACCGGCATGCTCTTCTTCGTGGCCGGTTCGGTCAAGGAACGCTTCCACACTCTCGACATAAAGCGACTCGGTGGCCTGCTGATCTCGGTTCCGAAGCTGGGCTGGATTCTCGGCATCGTCACCATGGCTTCGCTCGGACTCCCCGGCCTGGCCGGCTTCTGGGGTGAGTTCCCGGCCATCCTCGCCGCCTACAACCCGGCCAACGGCCTGTCGCCGTCGATCTTTCGCACGTTCATGGTCATCGCCGCGCTCGGCACCGTTCTGGCCGCCGGTTATCTTCTCTGGCTCTACCAGCGGGTCGGAATGGGCGAGCCGTCGGAGGAATTCGCGGCCGATCCCGGCATCACCGATGTCAACACCCGAGAGTGGCTGGCCTGGACGCCATTGCTGGCCCTCATCGTGGTGTTCGGTTTCCTGCCCGGTCTCATCTTCAATGTGACCGATCCGGCTGTTGTCCAGATCCTCGACAACTGCCTCCAGAACGCCGACGGTTGCACGGCCGTCGCGCAGTCGGCCCTCGGCCGAGGCTGATCACCGATGCTTGCCGCACTCGTCCAGGCAGGGGGAAGCTTCTCCCGGCCATCCGTCGACTGGCACGCCGCCTCGCCCGAGTTGATTCTGCTCGGGGTCGGCGTGCTGATCACCGTCATCGATGTGGTCTGGAAGCAAAGAGCTCGAAGCCTGGTCGTCGGCCTCAGCTCGGTCGGGCTGCTCGCGGCGCTCGTCCCTGTGGTCACTCTTGCTGTCGACGGCACACCCCGGTCGATGTTCGGCGGGGCGTTCGTGGTCGACGACTACGCGCTGATCATGAAGGCCATCTTCCTTCTGTCGGCCTACGTCGTGGTGCTGATGTCGACCAACTACATCGCCGAAGGCGACTACTGGGAGAACGAGTACTACAGCATGTTGCTCACTTCGGTGCTCGGCATGCTGCTGATGACCTCGGCCCGTGATCTGATCAGCATCTTCGTGGCGCTCGAACTGTTGTCGATTCCGGCCTACATGCTCGCCACATGGCGCAAGCGCGATCTCAAGAGCAACGAGGCCGGCCTCAAATACTACCTGATGGGCGTTTTCGCGTCGGCCATCATGCTCTACGGCATGTCGCTGCTCTACGGCAGTGCCGGCACCACACTGCTGACGGGAATCAACAAGGCGGTGAGTGCCACCGACAAACCGACTGCGGTCGTGACGCTGGGCGTGGTGTTCGTACTCATCGGGTTCGCGTTCAAGGTTTCGGCCGTTCCGTTCCACACCTGGGCGCCCGACACCTATGAGGGCGCCCCCACACCGGTCACCGCGTTCCTGTCGGTGGCCTCGAAGGCCGCCGGTTTCGTCGGGCTGATGAACATTCTGTTCGTCGGACTCATCGGCCGCAGCGACGTCTACCAGCCGCTGATATGGATCCTCGCCGCCGCATCCATGATCGTGGGCAACACCGTCGCGCTGCGCCAGACCAACATCGTTCGCATGCTCGCCTACTCGAGCATCGCCCACGCCGGCTACATGCTTGCTCCGCTGGCTGTGGTGTCGGCCGATGTGGTCTTCGCCGGCGGCGGTTCGGTGGTCGTCGCCGATCAAGCCCTGCGGGCCACGGTCACCTATCTCGCCATCTACGCGGCCGCCAACCTCGGCGCTTTCGCGGTGGTGATAGCGGTGGCTCGCAAGATCAGAACAGCCGAAATCGACGGCTACCAGGGGCTGTTCAGGTACGCCCCGGGCCTCACCGTCCTGATGACGATATTTCTGTTCTCCCTCGCCGGTATCCCGCCGCTCGGTGGCTGGTTCGGCAAGTTCAGGGTCCTCGAGGCGCTGATCTCGCCCGGTACCGCGTGGGGCTCAACGCTTGCCCTCCTGGTCGTCGTCAACTCGGTCGTGGCCCTCTACTACTACGGCCGGGTGGCCGTGAAGATGTGGGTCGAGGAGGTGCCCGACGGTGACATGACCCCGGTGAGGGTGCCGGTATCCCTGGCGGCGGCGCTGGGCCTCACCGCCGTGGCCACTCTTGCCTTCGGGGTGGGCCCGGGCCTGATCGGCCACTTCACCGAGGTGAGCCTGCTCGCCGGTATCGGCGGCTGATCCCGAGGTGGGCGACGAATCGCTCGCCGACCGACTGCATCGGCGTATCGCCGACAACGGTCCGCTCCGGGTCTCGGAGTGGGTCGAGGCCGCCCTCTACGATCCCGACGACGGGTTCTACATGACAGGTGGCCGGGCCGGCCGCCGCGGCGACTTTCTCACGGCACCCGAGGTCGGACCGTTGTTCGGCGTGGTCATGGCCCGCGCCGTCGACCGATGGTGGGCCGAGGTCGGCCGCCCGGAGGTGTTCCCGGTGTTCGAAGTCGGTGCCGGCCCGGGTACGTTGGCCCGATCGGTGCTGCGCGCCGGATGCGAGGCTGCCCGCAGTGGTGCGCTGCGATGGTGGGCGACAGAGATCTCACCCGGGCAGCGCCGGCTTCACCCCACCCACGACCTCCTCAGGTCGGTCGGCTCGCTCTCGGAGGCCGTGACCGCCCAGGACAGCGGTGGGGGCGGTTCACGGCGGGGCCTGGTCCTGGCCAACGAATTGCTCGACAATCTCCCGTTCGACGTGGTCGAGCGAACCGTTGACGGTTGGTCGATGGTGGTGGTCGTGGCCGACCCCTCCGGCCCGGGTTTCGCCACCTCGCTGGGGCCGCTCCGTCGGGACGCGATCGCGGAGCTGGCCGGGCTGGCTCCGGACGCCGAACCGGGTCAGCGGTTGCCGTGGCAACCACGCGCCCGTGGGTGGCTCGAAGCAGCCCTGGCGGCCGTACCCGAAGGCAGGGTCGTGGTCATCGACTACGGCGCCACCACGTCCGACCTTCTGGCGCGTGGTGATGGCTGGCTGCGTACCCACACCGGGCATCGCAGCCGGTGTCGCTGGATCGACGAGCCGGGCCACCTCGACATCACTGCCGATGTCGATCTCGAGCAGTTGCAGCTCTACCACCGGGCCGATGTCGTGGTCAGCCAGGCCGAGTTCCTTCGCTCCCACGGAATCGACGATCTGGTGGCTGAGGGCCGTCGAATCTGGGAGGAGAGGGCATCGGTCGGCGACCTCGTCGCGCTCGAGGCCCGGAGCAGGGTTCGTGAGGCGGAGGCGCTCTGCGACCTCGCCGGCATGGGCTCGTTCGTCGTGGCGGAGTGGCGCACCTAGACTCACCCGATGACCCACCTCGAGCGCACGCCCCTCTCACGTGACCGAGTGGCTGCGGCGGCTCTCGATTTGATCGACGAGAGCGGTCTCGATGCGCTGAGTATGCGCAAGCTCGGCGCGGCCCTGGGTTTCGAGGCCATGTCGCTCTACAACCACATCGCCAACAAGGACGATCTCCTGGCCGCCGTCACCGACCGTCTCTACGGCGAGATCATCGAGGCCTACGGCCAACCCGACGGAGACTGGCGGGCCAAGGCCCGGGCCATGACCTTCGCTTACGTGAGTGTGGCCGGCGCCCACACCGAGGCCGTGGGCCTGCTGGTCGAACGGCCGGTGCAATCGCCGCAGGGACTCGAGTTCCTGGGCCGGATCCTGTCGATCTTCGAAGCGGTCACCACCGATGTTCGTACCGCGGCGCTGGCGTTCACTGCGGTTTCCAACTGGGTGGTGGGGACGATCGTCCAGGAGCACGGTGCCATGCGGCGGCTGCATGCCGGCGAAGGCCTGGGCAACACCGACGTGGCGTCCGAGTATCTGCCGATCGTCCGCTTCCGCGACGTGTGCACAAGTGACCTCACAGTTGAGGAGCGGTTTTCCGAAGGCCTCGAAACGGTGCTCGACGGGGTGCAGAGGCGCTACTTCTCGAACTGATCGCCGCCCGGTCGAACGATCGCCGGTGTTTCGGTGTCGACGGATGTGCCGATGTATCACCTGCGCTTGAGAGGCCGACGCCCCGGACCGCCCCGGCGGGCGGCGCTCAGAACTCCTCGGCCGGAGGCTCCTCGACCCAGGTCCTGCGGCGCCGGTGCCACCACCAGAGGATCACCACGAGTAGGGCTGGGAACGGGAGAAACGGCAGTAGGCCACCGAAGACGATCAGGGCGATACCGGCGACGAATCCCAGCATGGAAGCGCCGGCCGAGAAGGAATCACCGAACCCCGGAAGCGGGTTGTCGTTCCTTGCAACGAGGGTCACGTTGGTCGAGGCATTCACCGTGCTCCTCGGCGCGGCCACCGGTTCGGCACTGGCGAGCAGGTCGATCGACAACCCACCCACCGCCCCGCGGCGCCTGACCCGCCCGTCCTCCACGGCCAGATCCGTGGTGGCGACCAGCCGCTCGCCCGGATCGAGCCGCTCGACGCTGCCCTCAACGACGGTGAAGTCGGTGAGACGAAGTCGCAGCGAACCGCTCTCCAGGCGAATTGCGGTGAGGGGAGATTCACCGACGTTGTCGATCTCCACACACAACGTGGCGGAGGAATTCCTGTCGACGGTGAGGTCGAGCGAACCGGGGCACGCATCGATGGCGCCGATGCCGAGCCCGGCAATGATGTCGATGGCTGCCGGTGGGATCACCGTGGCCGCTTGGGTGATGGTGAGAGTGATCGTGGCCAGCGCCACCTGATCCTGAACCGTGCGTAGCTGCCCTCGGAGCTGTTCGAGCAGTGTTTCGCGGTTGAGCAATTGGTTCTCGAGGTTGGCCAGGGCGTTGATGTCGCCGGCCTGATCGAGCAGCTTGCGCAGCCGCGCGACACTGGCCTCGGCCGTGGTGACCCGGCTTTGCAGATCGACGATTCGATAGGTCACGTCATCGGCGCTCACCTGCTGGTCGACGAGGTCGCCGATCCGGGCGATGGATGCCAGGGCTTTGTCGAAGTCGGCCGGCTGAACCTTGAACGTCAGAACGGTCCGAGGAGAGCCCGATGTGGTCGTTGACTCGCCGAACACGATGCCGCCGAGAGCCAGCACGGCGTCGCGGGCCTCGGCTGCGGCCGCCGCGACATCGGTGACCTCGACGTCGATGGTGGCGGTGAACACGATGTCGCGTCCGATGTCGGTCGGGGTGAGTGCGGTCGGAACGGCAAGGCCCGGTGTGTCGCCCGAGTCGGCTGTCGCCGTGCCACGGTCGGCGGGCTGGTTGGCTGCCTCCGCGGGGATTCGGGCCCCGACGTCCGCGGACTGCGCCGCTGCAGTTGTCGTCGCCGATGCGAAAGCCGCGGTGGGGGCCGACGAGCTCGATGATCCGCTGCTGCCGCACGCGGCCAGGATGAGCGCAAAGACGATCAGTATCGCGATCGCGTACCGGCGCGGATGCGCCCTGGTTGCTGTCTGTGCCGCCATGTCGGCCTCCCGGTGTCGGTTGTGCGCACTGGGACGTGACGAGGGCCGCGCCGAGTTCCCACCGCCACCTGATCGGCCGCGATTCGTAACCCTGCCGTCACGACATTACGGAATCGGTCCACTCAGGGAATGAGTGCTCTCACTCGGTGTTGACCGAACGGAAGGATTCGACGGGTCGACCGGCCAGCCCGGCTCGGTCGGCGTTGGCTTCGGCCCATTCGGTGATCATCGCGGGCAGTGTCTCGGCCCGGGCGTCGTTCTGGCTGTGGTGAGCGAGGAGCGCCTCGATCTTGCGGTCGAGGGCATCGGTGATGTCGATGTAGGTGTTGGTTTCGGTGCTGGCCATCAGCCACAGGCGGGGCACCGAATGAGGTTCACATCCCTCGTGCAGCAGTTCCGGGAACGAGTGGGCGTTGCGGGCGTCTGGATAGACGGCGCAGGTGACGGCTTCGCCGGTGGCGAGATGGTCGGGGTGTGACGCGTAGATCCGGTCGAGATCACGGATCGGTGACTGGGTGATCACCAGATCGGGTTTCACCTGGCGGATCAGCCGGGAGATGGCTCGCCTCAGATCGAGGTCGGCCACGACGGCGCCGTCGTGGAAGCCGAGCCAATGAATTTCGGTGACACCCAGGATGGCGCCGGCGGCCGTTTGTTCGGAGTGCCTGAACTCCCTCAGTTCGGGCGGGGAGTAATGAGCCGGTTCGCCGGCGTCGCCGTCGGTGACCAGGCCGTAGACGACTTCCACACCGTGATCGACGAAGGTCGCCACGGTTCCGGCCGCACCGAAGTCGATGTCGTCGGGGTGGGCGACGATGACGAGAACCTTGGTGGGCAGAGGCTCGTCGTGTCCGGTGTGGATGAGGCTTTCGAGTCCGCTCACTGGTTTCTCCGGTTGCCGGGATCAGAGGTCCGGTATCCCGAGGTCGATCCCCTCGGGCCGGCCGAGTCTACGGAGTGGCGTGCCGCTGATCATCGCCGGATTCTCATTTCAGGTCGTGGGCGCCGGCCGTAGACTGCTGCCGTCATGGACGCCACCCAGTCGACCCTCGCCGATGCCGACCGACTCACCGCGATCCTGATGTCGGAGGATGTCGTGGCGGCGCTGTGGACCGCGGTCGACACCGGGCTCATGGACGAACTGGTGCCCGAGTTCGGGTTGCTGCGCATGGAGCAGGATCCGGTTCACCGTCACAAGGATGTGCTGGCCCACACCATCGTTGTCGTCGGCCGTACTCCACCCGATCTCCACGTGAGGCTCGCGGCCTTCTTCCATGACATCGCCAAGCCCCGGACCCGTAGTTTCGAACACGGCGGTGTCACCTTCCGCCACCACGAAGCGGTCGGGGAGCGTATGACCCGAAAGCGCATGACCGAGCTCGGCTTTCCGGGGCCGATCGTCGACGATGTATCGGAGTTGGTGAGGCTCTCGGGTCGCTTCAAGGGCTACGCCGATGGCTGGTCCGACTCGGCGGTACGCCGCTACGCCCGCGAGGCGGGTCCACTCCTCGGTCGGCTCAACGCGCTGGTCCGCTCCGACTGCACCACCCGCAATGATGCCAAGGAAGCGGCGTTGCAGCGATCGATCGACGATCTCGAGAGCCGCATCGCCGAGCTGGCCGCGGAGCAGCGACGGGCCGACGAGCGGCCCCAACTCGATGGCTTGGCAATCATGGCCCATCTGGGTATCGAACCCGGACCCGATGTCGGCGCGGCGATGAAGTGGCTGCTCCAACTACGGCGGGCCGAGGGCGACCTGTCCGACGACGAGATCCACACCAGGCTCGACTCGTGGTGGGCCGAGCGCTCGGATCGAGCCTGAGTCGTCGGGCGGTTCTCAGGAGCCGGTTCCGCCGTACCGGTAGCCTCATGGCATGCATGTAGGTGTCGTAGGAGCAACCGGCCAGGTGGGTGGCGTCGTCCGCACCCTTCTCTCGCAGCGCAACTTCCCGGTCGGGGACCTGCGTTTCTTCGCGTCGGTCAGGTCGGCCGGCAGGACCCTCGAATGGATCGCAGGTGATGGCACCAAGCGTGAGGTGGTGGTCGAGAACGCGTCGACCGCCGACTACGCGGGCCTCGATGTCGTCATTTTTTCGGCCGGCGCTCAGACCAGCCTCGATCTCGCGCCCGGGGTGGCATCCGCCGGTGCGATCGTCATCGACAATTCGTCGGCCTGGCGCATGGATCCCGATGTGCCGCTGGTGGTACCGGAGGTGAACGCCGCCGACCTCAAGTCGATCCCGAAGCGCATCATTGCCAACCCCAACTGCACCACGATGGCCGCCATGCCGGTGCTCAAGCCGCTCAGCGACGAAGCCGGCCTCGAGGCTTTCGTCGTGTCGACGTATCAGGCCGTGTCGGGAGCCGGCCTCGCCGGCGTGCAGGAACTCGACACTCAGGCCCGGTTGGTGGGTGCCGACGGCCCGGCCCTCGCCTACGACGGCAGCGCGGTGTCGCTCGTCGCCGGCCCCAATTTCGTCGAGCCGATCGCGTTCAACGTGGTGCCGCTGGCCGGAAGACTGGTCGACGACGGGACCGAGGAGACCGACGAGGAGCAAAAGCTCCGCAACGAGAGCCGTAAGATCCTCGGCCTCCCCGATCTGGCGGTGTCGGGCACGTGTGTACGCGTGCCCGTCTACACCGGCCATTCGTTGGCGATCAACGCCAGGTTCTCCC
This sequence comes from Acidimicrobiia bacterium, assembly GCA_003231645.1. GTDB lineage: Bacteria > Actinomycetota > Acidimicrobiia > Acidimicrobiales > Aldehydirespiratoraceae > SZUA-87. The sequence continues at coordinate 72,804 of QIIW01000151.1, forward strand.
GCGAGATCAGCTCCGATCGCGCCCGCGAACTGCTGGCCGCCGCCCCGAGCGTGTTGCTGTCGGATGTCCCGACCCCGTTGGCCGCGACGGGCACCGATCCCTCGATCGTCGGGCGTATCCGACGCGACTCCACCGTTCCCCACGGCCTGTCGCTGTTCATCTCCAACGACAACCTCCGCAAGGGTGCGGCGCTCAACACGATCCAGATCGCCGAGTCGTTGATGGCGCAATCGCTGGTCTGAGCCGTCGGTTTTGGCCCGGTCTGCTCAGGGCGGGTCGGTCACATAGCGGCCCACGGCTTCGTCGAGCGAGATCCCCACCTGGTTGGCGAGCGAGGCCAGCCAGGCCAACACGTCGCCCAGCTCATGGACCTGCTGGTCGTGGGTTCCCTTGCGTACGGCCTGAGCCAGCTCGCCCAACTCCTCACACAGCCAAGCCACCGTGGCCGGTACGCCGCGTTCACGGTCGGCCTCGCCGTAGAGGCGATCCATCAGATCCTGCAGTTCGGCCAGCTCCATGTCGAGCGACTCTAGCTCCACCCCGACCCCCCGAACTTCGCAGAAGGGAGGTCAGCGAGACTTGATCGATACGTCCGGCACCGTCGTCGACGACAGTCCGATCGGCTCGGCATCGATGCCGAACACCCACCGGTGCGGCCGTAGTGGAGGTTCCGCCGTTCGCGCCGGAAGATGAGCCGCTTCAGGCACACGAAGAGGCGACCACAGCGAGGGCCAGGAGCACCGCGGGTCGCTTCGACATGGCGCGACCCTACGCTTTCGTCCACGTCTGGTAGTGGTGGAACCGACGACCGAACACATCTGTCACGAGGGGAATCATGGACATCAGAGAGGCGCTCTACACGACGAGGGCAATGCGAAGGGTGCAACCCGATCCGGTTCCCGACGATGTGCAGGCGCGCATCCTCGACGCCGCCATCCGGGCCCCCAGTGGAGGAAACATCCAGGCGTGGAGGTTCATGCTGGTCGACGATCCCGACCTCAAGGTCGATCTGGGGAATCTCTACCGCGAATGCATCGACAATCTCTGGTCCACCTTCTACAAGGACCGCCTCGATGCCGTGTCCTCCGATCCTGGGTCGGAGGGCTCACGTCAGATGCTGCGGATCAAGAAGTCGGTCGACTGGGCCAAGGAGAACTTCGCGACCTACCCACTGCTGTTGATCGCGTTCGATCGGGCCGACTCGAGCGGAAGTTCGATCTTCCCGGCCGTGTGGAGCGCCATGTTGGCGGCCCGAGCCGAGGGTGTGGGCTCGTCGCTCACGAGCGTCCTCTCCATGAAGGCCGACGAGGTGTACGCGCTGCTCGCGGTCCCCCGGGACAGGGGATGGCGGATGGCCTGCTGTGTGCCGATGGGTTTCCCGACCGGTCGTTGGGGAGTGGCCCGGCGTCGTCCTGCTCACGAGGTGTCGTATCGAAACCGGTGGGGTAGCCCGGTGGGCTTCGAGATCCCCGAGCCGCTCTGGCCCTGAGCCGCGGACCGTTGGCTGGGGAATCCGTCGGGCAGGCGGGATTTGAACCCACGACCTCCTCGTCCCGAACGAGGCGCGCTACCAACCTGCGCCACTGCCCGTGTGCAGAACCGAAAGGCTACCGCCGGTGGTGCCGCGATCCCACGACGATGCTGCCGCGAATCAGCCCTCGACCGAAGTCTCGACGACGCCTTCGCCGGCGAGGAAGGATTCGATTTTGTGGACCAGGGCAAAGGGGTCGAGTGGCTTGATGATCCAGTCGTCAGCACCGGTGTGTTCGGCCAGGAACACGTCGGCCTCGCGGTCGAGGAGCAGAAGGATCGGCCGGCGTTCGAGTCGGCCGGCGCCTTCCTCCTGGCGCAGTGCCAGACTGGCAGCACCGCCACCCATGTTGCCGATCTGCAGATCGAGGATCACCATGTCGGGATCGACCTCGTTGGTGGCGGCGACCACATCGACGCCGGCTCTCACTCGGTGGATGATGTGCGTGCCCCCGACGGCGGCCTCGAGTTCGTCGAGAATCCCATCGGCGTCGGTGGCCAGAAGTATGCCTGTCACGGCCCGGATCGTACACGTGGCCAGGACCGGGTCCACGGTCGGGCGTCGTGCGCCGCGTACCGATACCATGCTCACGTGCTCGAGATCATCATCGAATCCGCAGAAGACACCGGCTACGCCGTGCTACGCCCCGAGGGTGAGCTCGACGCCTACTCCGTGGCGCAGTTCCGTGAGGCATTCTCCGACATCAGCGACGAGCCCCGGCTGATCGTCGATCTGGCCCAGGTCCAGTTCATCGACTCGGCCGGTCTCGGTGCTCTGATCGGTGGTATCCGCAAGCTCCGCGAGAACGAGGGGCGCATCAGCGTCTTCTGCGACCGGGCCAACATCAACCGGCTTCTCCATACCACCGGTTTCAACCGGATCGTGCCGGTCAAGGAATCGATGACAGAGGCCGTCGCGTCACTCGACGAGGACCCCTCCTGAACCCCTCACGAGAAGGGCCGCGATCTGGTTGAGTCCGTCGATGTCGTGCACGTCGGATGGCAGCAGCGGGACCTTCACCAGGGTGGCTCCGTTGACCTCGCCCATCAGGTCCTCGACTCGTTGATCGTCGCCTTCGGCGGCTGAGGTGTGATCGGCGAGGGCGGTGGCCGCCGCGGCGACGTGGCGGTGCAGCCGGGCGCTGGCGATGGCGAAGCTCCGGTCGGGCGAGGTCGACATGGTCGGAAGCATGCGGTTGACAACGACAGCGGCGACATCGAGACCGGAACCCTCGAGCTGGCGCAGGAAGAAGCGTGCCTCCTCGAGGGTGTCTCGGCGCGGAGACGCGACCAGTACGAAGGCGGTGCGATCGTCGGCCAGGAGATCGAGTGTGGCCATCGCCCTTGTTCGGAAACCGTCCTCCATCCCCTCGAACGACTGGAAGAAAGCGACCGCCTCGTCGACGACGTCGGCGCCGACCACGCGTGCAAGCCGGCGGAGCATGGTCTGGGCGGCGCTGTTGACGATTCTGAGTACGCCTCGGCTCGGGGCGGTGAGCATCCGGTAGACGGGGTTGTCGAGCAATCGTGCCAGCAGCAAAGGGGCATCGAGAAAGGCAAGAGCGTCACGGGTCGGAGGCGTGTCGACCACCACCAGGTCCCAGTCGCTGCTCTCGTAGAGCTCACTCAATTTCTCGACCGCCATGTAGTCCTGGGTGCCGGAGAGCGTGGTGGAGATGTTTCGGTAGAACCGATTCGACAGGATTCGCTCGGCTTGGGCGTCATCGGCGGCGTTGCGCCTGACTACTTCGTCGAAGGTCGATCTGGTATCGAGCATCAGTGCCCCGAGTCGGCCCGGCCAGGGCCCGTCGATGATCTTCGGCGTGTTGTCGAGTTCGTCGATACCGAGTGCGTTGGCGAGCCGTCGGGCGGGGTCGATCGTGACCACGACCGCGCTTCGGCCGTCGAGAGCGGCGGCAAGAGCGGTGGCTGCCGCCGTGGTGGTCTTGCCCACCCCGCCGGTACCGCAGCAGACGACGACCTCGCGACCGTGGATGAGGTCGCGGTATCCGGTCATGGTTGGTCGACCAGTGACTCGATACCGGCGGTCAGGGCATCGGCCAACAGCTCGATCTGAGGCGGACCGAGGTGGGGGACGAATAGATGAGGTAGACGGATCTGGGGAAGCGGGAGCTGCCCGGCGAGTCGGGTGAGTTGCTGTTGCTGCAAAGCGGAGCGTTGGAGACGGAAGGTGGCCGCGGCGAGCATGTCGTCGAACTCGACATCGGTGATGGCCCCGTAATGGGACCGCTTGGTCTTAGCCGGATCGAGGCCGGGAATCAGAGGGAGCACACTGTTGACGACCACGGGGCCGAGAGTGATGCCGACCTCGTCCTCGACCGCGAACGATGTCTCTATCAGTTCGTTCACCGGCGTCTCTTCCGGGATGCTCACCAGCATCACCCGGCAGCGGTCCGGGTCGGACAGCAGAGCCAACGCCTGTTCGGCCTGACGGTGAATGGTTCCGGCCCGGGCCGTTTCGAGCACGCCGGCCGGGCTGCGCAGGAAGCCGACGGCATGTCCGGCGGCCGGTGCGTCGACGACGATGAGATCGGCGGCCCGCGCCGTCTCGAGTTGGCGGATCTTGCCCAGAACCAACAGGTCCTTGATCCCCGGCGTTGCGGTGGCCACCACCTCGAGCACTCCGCTTCGGGCCATGCGCCTGGCGATCCGCTTGAATCCGTGGTCGGCCAGCCATTCGACGAGGGCCTGGTCGGGCGTCAGCGACCGGCATCTGATGTTGGTGGGGCGGCCGACATCGTCGACGACCTCGGTCTCCTCGTAGCCTTGTGGCTCGGCTCCCAGGAGGGGTGCTGCAGCCGAGCGGCCGGATACCTCGATGAGGAGCACCGACCGGCCGGTGCGAGCAGCCGCCACGGCGATTGTCGCGGCAGTAGCCGTCTTTCCGACACCGCCCTTCCCCGCCACGATCAGGACCCGCGAAGATGCGAAGAAATCACCGGGATCCATTCCCCTCCTCATCGGTTCGATCGGGTGCCGGGCGGCGCGCGAGCCTACCGCTGGTGGCCTTGTTGACGATCCTGGCGATCGTGCTCGGAGCGCTCCCCGCCGGTGCCGCCGACGAACCTGCTCCGGTCACGCCGGCCGTCGGTGTGCCGGTGTTCGATGTGATCCAGATCTCGGGCCTGCTGGACGAGATCGTTGCCAACTTCATGAAGAAATCGATATCGAAGGCCGAGTCCGACGGCTCGGGCGGCCTGATACTGCAGGTCAACAGCACCAACGCCGTTGTCTCCGACCGGCGGGTGGCGGAGCTGGCCCGTGCTATCGCCGGGTCGACCGTACCGGTCTACGCATGGGTCGGCCCGTCCGGTGCCAAGGCCGAGGATCCGGTCGCCCAACTGGTCGCCGTCACCGACGAAATGGCCGTGGCCGTCGGTGCCCGCTTCGGCAGGACCGGCGACCTGCCGGTACCGGACGCGCTGCTGCCAGAGGCGTTCCTCGCGTCTTTCGAGGCCCTGCGTACCGACACCGTCGACGAAAGAGGGATCATCGAGATCGGAATGGCCGACCGGGACGCGCCGACGCTTGGTTTCTTCGCGCTCGACCTGCCCGGTTTCGGTAGTCGGGTCGACAACTCCGGTGACGAGCCGGTGAGGGTGCCCACCTCGGCCGTGCGCTTCTCCAAGCTGCCGCTCTTGGACGGGTGGATGCACACCTTCGCCAGTCCCGGCGATGGCCTACCTGCTGTTCCTGATCGGCGCCGCGCTGTTGGTCTTTGAGTTCTACACCGCCGGTGTGGGTATCGCCGGCGTGGTGGGAGCCGAGAGTTTCGTTCTCGGTGGTTTCGGTTTCGGCATGCTTCCAACCAGGTGGTGGGCGGTGGCCCTTCTGGTTGTCGCGATGTTGGGCTACGCCATCGATGTGCAGACCGGTGTGCCGCGAGCGTGGTCGGTCATCGCCACCATTTCCCTGACCGTGGGGTCGCTCTGGCTGTTCGACGGTGCCTCCATCTCCTGGAATACCCTCGTGGCCGGGATCGGAGGCATCACTCTGGCGATGACCTCCGGGATGCCGACCATGGTGCGGTCTCGTTTCGGCACGCCGACCATCGGCCGTGGGTGGATGATCGGGTCCATGGGGGTGGCCGCCGAGGAGATCAAGCACGACGGCGTGGTGTTGATCGACGGTGCCCTATGGAAGGCACGGGTCAACCGGTCGACCCCGATCCCCGCCGGTGATCCGGTGAGGGTGGTGGCCATCGAAGGGCTGTTTCTCGAGATCGAACCCGAGGAGGGCGGCGCCCGCGACTACCGCGAGGCGCGCGACTGACACGATTTCCACAGGTAATCCCCAGATTTGCCACGTTGAGTGACGCGATTTGGTCGGATCCCACCGAAAGCGTTTGTGACGTATGTCTCGTCTCTGGTAGGCAATCGGGAGACTAGGGGGTAACTGATGGCGATTTCTCGCAGCACGATCGATTGGCAGCTCCGTGCCGCCTGCCGCGGCCCTCAGTCGGCGGTCTTCTTTCCGCCGCCGAGGCCCGAGCGGCGAGAAGACAAGAGGCGCCGCGAGGCGCGAGCCAAGGCCATCTGCGGTGAGTGCGGTGTGCAGCTCGACTGCCTCGACTACGCGGTCACCATCAAGGAACAGCATGGAATCTGGGGTGGGTTGAGCGAGAACGAACGCAAGGTCCTGCGGGTCGTCTGAGTCCGCCGACTCGCGTCGGCCGCGTCAGTCGGGGGGTGGTAAGCGCGGCCCGGCGATCCTGATGTCGCCGCGTCGACGGGTCACTCCGGTTCCGTCGAGTCGCGAGAGCAGCGGTATGGCGAACTTCCGTGTGGTGTCCCAGGCGTCGCGCAACTCGGCGACGGTGACCCCTTCGGGTTTGGCGGCCAGAAGACGGGCCGCGATCACGGCGGCGGCGTCGACGGCGGATCTGGCGAAGAACACACCTGACTCCTCGATCACTTCGCCGCGTCGCACCAGTTCGCGCAGTTCGGCCCGGTCGAGGCCATCCGGGTCCGGCGGGGTCAGACCGCCATGCTCGAGGGCGGAGATGAACGGGTGGTCGGCGAGAGGGTCGACGGCGTCGACCGGCTTGGCGCGGTTGGCGTCGATCTTGATGCCATCGAGACCGGCCAGCACCGCACGCTCGAAATCGTCGAGCGCTCCGAGCTCCAGGCCGAGCGGACCGGCTGAATCGACTGCGGCCCGAATCGTCTCGCCGACCCGCGCCAGCACCTCGGGAGCCACCGCCCACCGGCCGACATCGGGCGACCTGGATTCGCCGGTGAGCATGGCCAGGCGAGCGACGTCTATTCGTCCTCGCTCGACTATGACCCGGTCGACATCGCGATCGGGCCGCGCCTTTGCTGCGGTCAGCACCGGATCGACATCGAGGATCTGCCCACCACCGAGCGTCTCGCCCCGACCGGCTTCGCGAAGGATGAAGCGGTCACCCGGCAACAGCGGCAAGCCCACCGGGAGATGGAGGCGGACTGCACCATGTTCGCCCGGTTCGAGCCCCGACGTACCCAGCACCGAGGCCTTCACCGGGTGTTCACCCGACCCGATGTAGGCGATGTGGGCACCGCGTCTGGTGACCCGATGATCGAGCGAGTCGAGGACCACGAGTTCGGTGTCGATCATGCGGGTCACGTGCCACTGGTCGGCGAAAACGAGCACGTCGCCTCGACCGATCTGATCATGCGACACCCCACTCAGATTGACGGCGACCCGGCTGCCCGGACCCACTTTGGTGCGCTCGGTGTAGAGACTCTGAAGGCCACGAACTCTCACCTCGATCCCCTGGGGAAGAATCGTGAGTTCCTGGTCGACTCGCAGCGTCCCACCGGTGAGAGTACCGGTGACCACGGTGCCGGCGCCCTTGGGGGCGAACACGCGGTCGATCCACAGGCGGGGACGTTTCGAGTCGGTGGCGGTGGGCGTGGAGGCGAGCAGTCGGTCGAGGGCCTGGGCCACCTCGTCGACGCCGACCCCGTCGATGGCGTCGACCTCGATGATCTCGGCGCCCTCCAGGAAGGTTCCGGCCACGGAATCGGCAACTTCGAGCCGGGCGAGTTCGCGTAGTTCGTCGTCGGCCTGACCGATCTTGGTGAGCGCGATCATGCCGTGCTCAATGCCGAGAAGCTCCAGGATCCGCAGGTGCTCCTCCGACTGGGGCTTCCAGCCTTCGGTGGCCGCCACGACGAACAGACACGCACTCACTCCCCCCACGCCGGCGAGCATGTTCTTGAGGAACCTCACGTGGCCCGGGACGTCGACGAACGCCACGCCGCGCTGCGAGGGCAGGGTGGTCGAGGCGAAACCGAGGTCGATGGTGAGACCGCGGGCCTTCTCCTCGGCCAGACGATCGGGATCGGTTCCGGTGAGCGCCTTGATCAGGGTCGACTTGCCGTGGTCGACATGACCTGCAGTGGCTACCACGTGCATGGCCGAGCCTCGATCGTGGGAGGTGGCGGTCTCAACCGAGTTCTCGGAGTGCTTCGGTGACCTCGATGTCGTCATCGGGGTGGATGGTGCGCAGGTCGACGATCGTGTGCTGCTCGGACACGCGGGCGATCACCGGGCGGGTTCGTTCACGAAGGGCGGTGCGATGATCGCCTGCCACCGACAACCCCACCGACGCGATCTCGACCCCGGGTAACGTACCGCCGCCGGGTGTGGCGGCGGTGTCGATCACGTCGCCGACGCCGTAGCTGTCGGCCCGTTGACGCAGGTCGGTGACCGGAATCGATGCCATTCGCCAGAAGGGGATCTGGTCGCCGGCTCCGCGCAGGTAGGAGAGGGCGGTGGCCTGTAGAGCGCCGAGAACGAGCGAACCGGGCCGTAGCGCCCTGGCCAGCGGATGGCGGGAGCATCGGGCGACCAGATCGGCCCGCCCGGCGATGATGCCGGCCTGGGGTCCGCCGAAGAGCTTGTCGCCGGAGAACGTGACCAGTGCCGCGCCTGCTTCGAGGGTCTGGCGGGCCGACGGTTCCCGGGCAAGCCAGCTTGGTGGGCCACCCGGCAGCCACGGGCAGCGACTGTCGAGCAGTCCCGACCCGATGTCGGCCACCAGTGGTGGACCGAGGTCGCTCAGCTCGATGGTGGTCGGGGCCTCGGTGAAACCGACGATGCGGTAGTTCGACTGGTGGACCTGCAACACGACGCCCACGTCATTGCCGACGTCGCCGACCGCCCGCTCGAAGTCGGCGCGTCGGGTGCGGTTGGTGGTGCCGACCTCGATCAGCCGAGCACCGGATCGTGCCATCACGTCCGGGATCCGGAAGCCGCCACCGATCTCGACCATTTCTCCGCGTGAGACGGTCACTCCCCGGCCTTCGGCGAGAGTGGCCAGCACCAGCATGACGGCGGCCGCACAGTTGTTGACCACGATCGCGGCCTCGGCCCCGCAGGCCTTGGCGATGAGGGCCGGGGCGGTCGACATGCGAGACCCTCGCTCACCGGTGGTCAGGTCGAGTTCGAGGTTGGTGTAGCCCTCGTCCTGATGCCATCGCAGTGGGGCCCGTCCGAGGTTGGTGTGCAGGAGCGTGCCGGTGGCGTTGATGACCGGAGTGAGAAGCCGTCGCTGCATGTTCCTCGCCATCTTGCGGGCATCGTCGGGCGAGGCCGCGGCGATGGCCCGACGGGCGGCATCGACCAGCATCGGATGGGGGAGACCGGTATCGGTCAGAGATCGGGCGAGCCGGTCGACCGATGGTGGCCAGTCGGCTCGGGTTTGGTCGGATCCAGCCACGGTGGCGCCAGCCTATTGGTCGCTGTCGCCCCTACGCTGATGACGTGTTCGGGATCATCCTGCTGCTGTTTCTCGCCGTGCCGATCATCGAGATCTATCTCGTGATCCAGGTCGGCGCGTCGATCGGGATTCTGCCGACGGTCGCCCTTCTCATTCTGATCAGCATCGCCGGGGCTTGGCTGTTGCGCCACCAGGGCCTCAATGTGTTGGCCCGGATCCAGTCGAAGCTGGCCCGAGGGGAAATGCCGGGCAAGGAACTCGTCGACGGCCTGCTGATCGCGTTCGCCGGCGCTCTCATGCTCACTCCCGGCTTCCTGACCGACGCATTCGGGATCTTCCTGATGCTGCCCCCGACCCGGGCGATCGTGCGGGTGGCGCTGATGCACAGATTCGGTGCCCGGGTGAGTGCGGGTCAAGGGCCCTACGGCCCCGCCGGGTTTGCCACATGGGGTGGGTCCACGGTCGTGGGAGATGTGTGGGTATCGACCGATGACGATCCCGGCGACACCCCGATCGAACTCGGACCTCCCGGCGAGTAGCCCAAACCGCCCACAAATCAGCGGTCGGTGTGCACCGGCCCCTGTCGGCTGACCAACTCGGCCAGCTTCAGACGGTTGATCGGCGGGGAGAACAGGTAGCCCTGACCAAAGCGGCACCCGAGATCGGTCACCGCCCGGAGATCATCATCGGTTTCGACGCCCACCGCGCACACGTCGATTCCGCGCTCGGTCATGGCCTCGATCACGAGCTTGGCCCTTGCCCGGCCCCTCTCGCCGTGAATCGTCTGGATCACGCGCTGGTCCAGCTTCACACAGTCGACCGACTTCCGGCTGATGTAGTCACCTTCCATCGTGTGTGAAAGTTCGTCGATGACGACGGTGACGCCCAGCGCACGAAGTTGGGTGATCAGGCGAATCCCGGCGCTGGAACCCGATAGCGCCGCCGGGTGGATTTCGAGATGGATCTGATCGGCGGACGCCCCGGCGTTGTGCAGGGTGCGGGCCAACGAGAGCGGAAATCGGCTGTCGGTGAGTCGCCGGTCGGAGATGTTGATCGACATGAAAAGCGGGTCGGTGGCGGCGTCCGGCATGGACTCGAGCGTGGCGACGGCGTGTTGCATGACTGTTTCCTCGATACGCCGGATGAGTCCGCTGTCCTCGGCCGCGGAAACCAGTTCGCGCGGGTCGAGGTGCTTGCCGTCCTCCCCCCGGATCCGAAGCAGCGCTTCGGCGCCGACTATGCGGTGCGACCCCAACTCGATGATCGGCTGGTAGTGGACCTCGATGGCGTCCTCATCGAGAGCGATGCGCAGACGCTGGTCGACACTCAGTCGGCGCTCGACCCGCCCTCTGAGGTCGTCGTCGAACAACTCACAACGGTCGCGGCCGAGCCCCTTGGCGTTGTACAGGGCGGTCTCCGACTCTCTGAGAAGCGTGGCGCCATCGGAGCGGTCCGAACCGAGCGTATAGCCCACCGAGAGCGTCAGTTCCGCCAGCAGGCTGTCGTCGGGCGCATCGGCGCAGACCGAACGGAACCGCTCGGCGAGAGCGGCGGCCTCGGCCGGGCCCTGCACGTCCGGGCAGGCGATGGCGAACCCGTCTCCTCCGACCCGAGCGAGACAATCGTCGGGTCTCAGCGAGCTGGACAGCCTCGCCGCGGCCAGCGTGAGCAGACGGTCGCCGGCCTCGTATCCCCGGGTGTCGTTGACCGCCTTGAAGCGGTCGACGTCGACGTTGAAGACACCCACATTCCGCCCGTCCCGGCCGCAGACCGTGATGGCGGCATCGATCTCGGCGATCAGGTGATCCCGGCCGGGCAACCCCGTGAGCCGGTCGGCGCTGGTGGCGGGTGCGGTATCGGAGACGAGAACATCGGCACCCGCCTCGCCGCCCATCACGGTGATCTCGACGAGTCGACTCCGGTCGGTCACCTTGTCGCTCACCCGTCCGAGAATCGTGGCGGAGTAGCTTCCTCCGGAGGTTCCGGCATGTCGAAGCAGCATTCTGACGGTGTCGACATCGTCTTGGTGCAGCCCGACGGGCAGGTCAACCGATTCGGTGCGGGTCCGCGCCTTGCTGCGGGCGTCGTCGACTCTTGCTGCTGCTGCCAATCGGCGATCCCATGACTTCATGGTCACCTCTGCGCCCGTCGGTTGCGTCGTGTCCAATCGGCGGGAGCGGGCGAGACTTGAGTCAGGCAACCGTCGGCGCGGTGTCCTCGACGGCGTCGAGGGCGGCGACCGCGGCGTCGAGCATGCGGGCGCTGCAGCCGGCCATCTCGACCGGCGGGACGTATTCGGCGACGATCGAGGCCGCGATCGATCGGAACGCCTCGGCGGCCGTACTGTCGCCCAGGACAGCCGGTGTGCCGGCATCGCCGCCGGCCGAGACGGCGGGCTCGATCGGAATGACACCCAACAGAGGCGCCCCTATCTCGGCCGCCAGTTGGCGGCCTCCTCCGGTGCCGAACAGGGCATGGTGAGAGCCGTCAGGGGCCACGAACTCGGTCATGTTCTCGATCACACCCACGATCCGCAGGTAGTTCTTTCGACCCATGTCGGCCACTCTCGCCGCGACCTTCTGGGCGGCGAGCGCTGGGGTGGTGACGATGATCATCTCGGCCCGGGGCAGCATCTTGGCCAGGCCCATCTGCACATCGCCGGTGCCGGGCGGCATGTCGATGAGCAGATAGCCGAGGTCGGTCGGCCAGGCGACATCCTGGCAGAAGTGCTGCACGGCACGGTTGAGCATCAGGCCGCGCCACATCAGGGCGGAATCTTCGCGTTCGACCAGGAATCCCATCGAAACCACTTCGAGCCGTCCCTCGCCGATCTGACGCGAGACCGGTGAGATCTTGCCGCCGAAGGCCAGCAGATCGCCGTCGACCCCGAGCATGCGTGGCACCGAGAAGCCCCAGATGTCGGCGTCCATCACACCGACGTTGAACCCCGAATCGGCAAGCGCGGCCGCCAGATTGGTGGTGACCGACGACTTGCCGACACCGCCCTTACCCGACGCGATCATGATGACCTTGGTGGTCGCCGGGATCGAGGTGTCGGGGGCGTTGCGGCTGACGTTGAAGCGGGCCTTCGACATGGCCGTCTGCTTCTCGTCGGCGGTGAGTTCACCCCAGTTGATCTTCACCCGGGTGACCCCCGGAAGGGTCTCGAGACGGTTTCGGATGTCCTTTTGGATCTGGGCGCGCAACGGGCATCCACTGGTGGTGAGGGCGATCTCGAGGAGGACGACACCATCGTCGATCTGCACCGATCGGACCATGTCTAGATCTACGATGTCGGTGCCGAGTTCAGGGTCGATCACACCGCGCAGAAGGCCGGTGAGATCATCGGCGGTCGGCGGAGCGGTGGAGACCACGGGGAAGATCCTATCTGCGGGGCCCGAGCAGCAGTCGAGGCCGGCGGTTGCTCGGCATCCCGGACGCTGTCGGCAGTGCAGTGCTCACGACTAGAGTTCTGACCACTGGTTGAGCGGGTATGGACCCCCGCCGAGAGGAGACCTGACCGTGATCGCCCTTACCGACAACGCCGCCACCAAGGTCGGCGAACTCATCAAGGCAGAAAGTGAAGAGGGTTTGGCGCTTCGGGTTGCGGTGCGTCCCGGCGGATGTTCCGGCTTCTCCTACGACATCTTCTTCGATTCCGACATCGCCGACGACGACATCAGGACGACCCACGGGTCGATCAGTGTCGTGGTCGATCCGTCGTCGGCCCGGATGCTCGACGGCGCGACCCTCGACTACCGCGATGGCCTACAGGATTCGGGGTTCTCGATCGACAACCCCAACGCCCAGAACAGCTGCGGCTGCGGCAACAGCTTCAGCTGACCGCAGTATCGACGGAACCGGCGACGCCGGGTCGGAACCCTTTTCGATGATCACCGAACATCACGACGCCATCGAATTCACGGTCGACGGGCGGACGGTCACCGTGGCTGACGAGAGTACGACCCTCCTCGACGTGTTGCGCGACGAACTGGGAATCGTTTCGGTGAAGGACGGCTGCAGCCCCCAGGGTCAGTGCGGTTGTTGCACGGTTCTGGTCGACGGTCAGCCGCGGGTGTCGTGCGTGACCCCGGTGCGGCGCCTCGGCGGTCGTGAGATCACCACCGTCGACGGCCTCGACCCGTTGGTCGCCGATGCCTGGGCACGGGCATTCCACTCGACGGGTGGGAGCCAGTGCGGATTCTGCACGCCCGGCATCATCTGCCGATTCGAGGGGCTCCGCGCCAAGGGCGTCGACCACCACGATCGGACCGCGGCGGCCAATGCACTTGCCACCCACCTGTGCCGGTGCACCGGATGGCAGACGGTGGTCGACGCGTGGACCGTGTTCGGTGGCGACAGAGCGGAACGACCGGAGCGACCCGATGGCGAACGTCGAGCGACGCTCGAGGGCAGGACGCACCAGATGGTCGATACGTCGGTGGCCCTCGGCCGGGCCGGTTTCGCCGACGACACCGCGCCGCCCGATTCACTGGTTGCCGTGCCCGCCGCGGACGGTGGCGGTTGGGTGGTGGCCGCGACCCGTGCCGCCGCGTTTCGTGAGGCCGGCAAGGTCCAGGGGCGACGCACCACCGGCGCGTGGGGCCCGCCGTTGGAGATTCCCGAGGGTGACTGGGATGTGTCGCTCGCCACGTCATGGGTCGAGCCGGCCTACCTCGAGACCGACGCGTCGTGGTGTCGGCCCGGCGGCGATCCGGCATCGTCCCTCACCAACGGCGGGGCGTTCGGGTCGAAGACGACGAGCGAGGTCGCAGCGGTGGCTCGCCGGCTGGCCGACGAGCATGGTCGCCCGGTGCGAGTTCTCTACGCCAGAGAGGACGTGGTGGGGCGAGGGCCCAAGCGCCCGCCGATCGCCGCCGGCCTACGGCGCGACGGAACCGGTGTGGTCCGGGTGGTCCGAACGCCCGGGATCGCCGAGGCGATCCATTCCTTTCTCCCCGGCGTCGAGGTTGACGAGGTCGATGTCCCCGGGCCGGCCACGTCGGTGGAGGTGCGCGGCGCGGGTTGGGTCGAGGCGGCGGTTCTGGCCGCAGGTGTTCGGGGCGAGGTTGGGTGGATCGAGTCACCCTCCGGTGGATCGGCTACGGCGAGTATCGGAGCCGACGGCTCGATCGACATTGAGGTTCGCTGCGGTGTGCCGCTCGACGAGATCGTGCTGCGTTCCTACTGCGTCGGTGCCGCCCACATGGCCTTGTCGTGGGTCACCAGTGAGTCTCTCGCCGTCGACAAGTCCGGTGAGATCCACGACCTGACGATCAGATCGTTCGGGGTGGTCCGGGCGGTCGACACGCCTCGAATCAACGTCGCCATCGTCGATGATGAAGGACCGGCGGTCAACGGGAGCGACGCGGTGTTCGCGGCGGCGGCCGCCGCGAAATGGCTTGATCTCGGGCTCCCGGCGCGGTGGCCCCATACATTGTGATGAGCGACATCGAGCAGGAGAATATTATGAGCAAGCCCGTGGGCCCCTACACTCCGATCGTTCGTGGCGGCGACCTCCTCTACACATCCGGCCAGATCGGGGTCGCCGATGGACAACTCGTCGAGGGTGGTCTCGAAACGGAACTCCGACGGGCCTTCGTCAACCTGCGCGAGGTTCTCTCGTCGGCCCACGCGTCGTTGTCCGATGTGGTGAAGACCACCGTGTTTCTCGCCGACATCGACGACTACGGCGCCATGAACGCGATCTACACGCAGGAGTTCGGCGACCATCGTCCGGCCCGCTCCGCCGTGGCCGTCGCCGCGCTGCCCCTCGGCGCACGCGTCGAGATCGAGGCCGTGGCCACGGTCTGATTCGTGGTCTCCCGGCGAGGTCCACAAGCGTGGTGGGGGCGTAGCCTGCCTCCATGGAATGCGACTCGCTCATTGAGTACATCCGTCGGTCGGTGATCGGCCGCGACCAGATGGTCGACGGCGTGTTCGGGCCCCGGCCGGTCGTCTACGCCGACTACACCGCATCGGGTCGGTCGCTCTCGTTCATCGAGGACTACATCCGTGAGTCGGTTCTGCCCCTCTACGCCAACACCCACACCGAGTCGTCGGGCACCGGGCTGCAGACCAGTCGTTTTCGCGAGGACGCGAGGGAGATCATCAGGACGAGCGTCGGCGCGTCCGACGAACACGCGGTGCTGTTCTGCGGCAGCGGTTCCACCTACGCCATCGACCGCATGATCGGGGTGATGGGACTGCGGGTACCCGCCGTGTTCGCCGAGAAACACGCCGAGGTGTCCCGGATCCCTGCCGATGAGCGCCCGGTGGTGTTCATCGGCCCCTACGAGCATCACTCCAACGAGCTTCCCTGGCGTGAATCGATTGCCGACGTCGTGACGATCGACGAGGACGAGAACGGCCACATCGACATGGGGCACCTGGCGGCGGAACTCGAACATCACGGCGACCGTCCACTGCTGATCGGGTCGTTCTCGGCCGCCTCCAACGTCACTGGCATCGTCACCGACACCGACGCGATCGCCACGCTGCTGCATCGCCACGGTGCTCTCTCGTTCTGGGATTTCGCGGCCGCTGCCCCCTACGTCGAGATCTCGATGGGATCCAATGCCAACGGTAACCTCGCCTACAAGGACGGGGTGTTCATCTCGCCCCACAAATTCATCGGCGGACCGGGCACGCCGGGTGTGTTGGTGGCCCGCAGGGAACTGTTCTCCAACCAGGTGCCCGACGTGCCCGGCGGAGGAACCGTCAAGTTCGTCAACGCCGATGACCACGCCTACCTCGACGAGATCGAGCATCGTGAGGAGGGCGGCACCCCGGCGATCGTCGAGTCGATCCGCGCCGGGCTTGTATTCCAGCTCAAGTGCGCGGTCGGGTCCTCGGAGATCCGTCGACGCGAGGAGAGCTTCGTGTCACGTGCGGTCGAGGCATGGGATCGAAACCCCGCCATCTGGGTCCTCGGCAACCACGAAGCCGAACGGCTGTCGATCGTGTCGTTCGTGGTTCGCCACGGCGATCGCTTCCTCCACCACAACTTCGTGGTCGCTCTGCTCAACGACCTGTTCGGGATTCAATCACGCGGTGGCTGCTCGTGCGCCGGACCATACGGCCACCGCCTGCTCCACATCGACATCGTCCGGTCACACGAGTTCGAACGTGAGATCGCCCGTGGTTGCGAAGGCATCAAGCCCGGATGGGTGCGGGTCAACTTCAACTACTTCATCGACGAAGCGGTCTTCGACTACGTGGTGGCTGCGGTCGATTTGGTCGCCACCCACGGTGCCAAGCTCCTGCCGTTCTACCGTCTCCAGCCCGACACCGGAATATGGCGTCATCGCGGCGGCGCCGCCCCGGCGCCCATGAGCCTCCACGACATCGACTACTCGACCGGCACCATGGCGTTCCCGCCTCGGGCCGGTAGTGAGGTTGCCGGCTCGTTCGAGCACTATCTCGACGAGGCCAAGCGCGTCTTCGCCGACGCCGAGGCCAATCGGCCCGACGCGATCGGTCGGCCCGACGTGAGCGCCGATTTCGAAAGTCTGCGCTGGTTTCCGTTTCCCGACGAACTCGGCCTCTGATCGGCGGGGATCACGGGCGGTATCGCCGCACTCGCCCCGCGTCTGGCAGACTGCGTCCATGGTCGGAGCGGTCATCATCGTGCTCGTGCTCGTGGTCGTGATACCGGTCGGTGTCGTCGTGAGCGGAGCCGCAGGAGCAGGTCTGCTCGGCTGGCTGATCGGGCGCGACCGCGATCTGGCCAACATCGATGACGATGGCCGACCCAACGAGTATCTCCGGTTGGCCGATTCTGATCCTTGGGAACACGGCTGATCCCCGGAGATGGGGGTCAGACGCCCCAGCGGCTCTTGCCGAACGAGTAACCCACCGAACGCACGGTCAGGATCAGACCGGCGAATTCCTCGCCGAGCTTGGCCCGCAAACGTCGAATGTGGACGTCGACGGTCCGGGCCCCGCCGTAGTAGTCGTAGCCCCACACCCGGCTCAGCAGAACCTCCCGACTGAAGACCTTGCCGGGGTGGGCGGCGAGAAACTTCAGGAGTTCGTATTCCATGTAGGTGAGGTCGAGTGGTCGACCGCCTATCACCGCTTGGTAGGTCTCGAGATTCATCATCAGCGGGCCGTGTTCGATGATCTGGGGCGCGGAGTCGTGACCGACCCGACGGAACAGATGCTTGAGCCGGGCCTCGAGTTCGAGTGGCTGGAACGGGTGGAGGCAGAAATCGTCGAAGTGGCCGCCTTGGGCCTCGAGTTCGGCCAAGTGCCCGCCCCCGACCAGCACCAGGATCGCCGACACGGCGAAGTCGGCGCCGCGGATCAGTCGACAGAACCTGAGCCGCTCGTCGAGCGATGCGGTCGGGTCGGTGTCGGCGACGACGATGGCGCCGGCCCAGCCGTCGGCCGGTTCCGAGCGGCGCGCCTCGTCGATGTCGGCCACCGCCTTCCACGACCATCCACCGAGATCGAGAGCGCGTGCGAGTTCGGGGGGCACCGGCACAGGGTGGACCAGGATCGGATCCATGCCCCTCACCCTACGATCACCATTGAGGCAGATACCTCTCGAGTTCGAACTGGGTGACCCGCGCCTGGAACTCGGACCATTCGGATCGCTTGTTGCGCAGGAACCACTCGAAGATGTGGTCACCGAGGGTGTCGCGTACCAGGTCGGATCCCTCCATCACGTCGAGGGCCTCGTCGAGCGAACGGGGCAGAGGTTCGACGCCGAGGGCGCGGCGCCCGTCGTCGTCGAGTTCGAACAGATTGACGTCGGTGGCGGCCGGGAGTTCGTAGCCCTCGGCGATACCCCGAAGACCGGCGTTGAGAAGCAACGAGAATGACAGGTAGGGGTTGGTGGTGCCGTCGAGTGCCCGGTACTCGATCCGGGCCGATTCCGACTTGGCCATCTTGCGAACGGGCACCCGTACGATGGCCGACCGATTGTTGCGGGCCCAAGCCACGTACGGCGGGGCCTCCGATGTCTCGGCGAAGCGCTTGTAGCTGTTGATGAGCTGGTTGGTGACCGCCGTGATCTCTCGGGCATGGTGGAGGATTCCGGCGGTGAACCGTCGGGCGGTCGTGGAGATTCCGTATTCGTCGTCGGAATCGTGGAAGGCGTTGGTGCCGGCCTCGAAAAGCGAGAGATGGGTGTGCATCCCCGATCCCTGCACACCGTTGAGCGGTTTGGGCATGAACGTGGCATAGGTGTCGCGCTCCATGGCGATCTTCTTCACCACGAGGCGCAGCGTCATGATGTTGTCGGCCATGTCGAGTGCTTCGGTGTAGCGAAGGTCGATCTCGTGTTGGCTCGGGCTGTCCTCGTGGAACGAGTACTCGACCGGGATCCCCATGGCCTCCAGCATGTGGATGGTGCGACGGCGCAGGTCACTCGACACGTCGGCTGTGGTGAGATCGAAATAGGACGCCTGGTCGAGCGGCTCGGGTGCCCCCGACCTCGGATCGCCGGACGCGAAGTAGAAGAACTCGACCTCGGGCGCGGCCATGAGCGTGTACCCCCCACCGCGTGCCGAGTTGAGATTGCGGCGAAGGACCTGCCGGGGGTCTCCCTCGAAGGCCGACCCGTCGAGGTTGGCGATGTCGCAGAACATTCGGCCCGTCGGTTCCTCCTCGGCTGCCCACGGGAGCAGATCGAAGGTCGTGGCATCGGGGCGGGCCAACACATCGGATTCGTGCACGCGGCTGAACCCGTCGATCGCAGTGCCGTCGAACTGGACGCCCTCGGTGAACGCCGCGTCGAGCTCCGCCGGGGTGATCGCCACCGACTTGAGTTGGCCGAGGACATCTGTGAACCAGAGACGGATCAGCCTCACGCCTCGTTCCTCGATGGTTCGCAGTACGAACTCCTGTTGACGTTGCATGCCGATCTCCGGTGTGTTGCCTCGTATCCGATGATGCCAGTGGGGGCCGGGTCGTGACCGCGGAACCGTCTTCGTTCACATACCGTTCACAAATGGGCAACAGCTCGGAAATGCTGTGTTGGAACGCTTCGTGCCTGGCCACCACACTGTCGGTGCCCCCAACAACATCCCAACCCCGCCAGGGGTGGACGGAGAAAGTGAACACATATGGCTTACCGGGCTGAATATCTGTGGATCGACGGCAGTGAGCCGACGCGTGAGATCCGCTCCAAGACCAAGATTCTCGCCGACGGCGCAGAGCCCGTAATCTGGGGTTTCGACGGTTCCAGTACCCGCCAGGCGTCGGGTGACAACTCCGATGTCGTGCTCAACCCGGTTTTCCAGTGCCCCGACCCGATCCGTGGCGGTGACGATGTTCTCATTCTCTGTGAGACGCTGCTGCCCGACGACATGTCGCCGCACCCGACCAACACTCGTGCTGTTGCCGCGGCGGCGCTCGCCAAGTACGCCGACCAGGAACCGGTGTTCGGCCTCGAACAGGAATACACCCTCATCAACCCGGCCACCGGTTGGCCGGCCGGTTTTCCTCCCAACGGTTTTCCCGCACCGCAGGGCCCCTACTACTGCGGCGTCGGCGCACTCAAGATCCACGGTCGTGAACTCATCGAGGAACACACGTCGGCGTGCATCGACGCAGGCCTGGCGATCTCCGGGACCAACGCCGAGGTCATGCCGGGGCAGTGGGAGTTCCAGATCGGCCCGGTCGACACCGTCGCGGTCGGTGATCACCTCTGGGTGGCGCGCTATCTCTTGTTCCGCCTGGCCGAGAACCACGGGGTCGAGGTGAGTATCGAAGCCAAGCCCGTGGCCGGCGACTGGAACGGCGCCGGCATGCACACCAACTTCTCCACCAAGGCCATGCGCGAGGGCCCCTACGAACACATCCTGGCCGCCTGCGAATCGATGGGTGCTCTCGGCAAGCCCGAGGAGCACATCAGTGCCTACGGTGTCGGTATCGAGGACCGCCTGACCGGTGCCCACGAGACCCAGCGTTTCGACCAGTTCACCTTCGGCGTTTCCGATCGTGGCGCGTCGATTCGCATTCCGTGGCAGGTGGCCAAGGAAGGCAGGGGTTACATCGAGGATCGTCGCCCCAACGCCAACGCCGACCCCTACGTGGTATCGGCTCTGGTCACCAACACCATCTGTGGTGCCCTCGCCTGAGCGGAGCCGCCCGGGGGAGTCGCCGTAGGATGGGACGATGACCTGTCTGGCCGACGTCCGATGACCGATTCGACCAAGGAGTTTCTCCGGGTCGCGGTGTGTCAAATCGACACCACCGTCGGCGACCTCAACGGCAATGTGGGGCGAGCACTCGACGCGCTGGTCGAGGCCGAGTCGGCCGGCGCCGACATGGCGGTCATGCCGGAGATGACCATCACCGGATATCCGCCTGAGGACCTGCTGTTGAAGCCGGGGTTCGTCGCCGACAGCCGGGCGGCGCTCGAAAAGTTCGCCGCCGCCACCGACCGGTGTGTGGCCATCGTCGGCTTCGCCGACAGCGCCGGTGCCGACGATTTCGACCATCGATGGATTCCCGGCACCGACGGCACTGTTCGCTACTCGAACGGTGTGTGGAACGCGCTGGCCGTCTGCGCCGGCGGGCGAGTGGTCGGCACATACCACAAGCGCCACCTGCCCAACTACGACGTGTTCGACGAACTCCGTCATTTCCGTCCCGGCGGTGGCTCGATGTCGTTGTACTCGATCGCCGGAGTACCCGTGGGACTCACCTTGTGCGAGGACGCGTGGATACCGGACGGCCCGGTGTCGCAGTTGGCACGCGGCGGGGCGCGGCTGGTGATCAACGTCAACGGTTCACCGTTTCGCGAAGGCAAGGCCGAGGTTCGTGAGAACGTGATCCGGCAGCGGGTCTTCGAGGCCGGAATCCCCATCGTCTACGCCAATCTGGTGGGTGGGCAGGACGAACTCGTGTTCGACGGTGGCTCGTTCGTCATCGACACCGACGGCGAGGTGGTGGCTCGTTGCCGCCAGTTCGATGAGTCGATTGACATCATCGATGTCGACCTTCCCGAGCCGTCACCGACGCTCGATTCCTATCCCGTCATTGCCGTGACTCCACGGCGCGAGGCCCGGCCGGACCGGGTGGAGCCCCCGTTGGAGCCGCTGCTGGGTGCCAACGAGGAGCGGTGGCGTGCGTTGACACTCGCCACACGCGACTACGTCACAAAGTCGGGGTTCTCCGATGTCTGCATCGGCCTCTCGGGTGGCATCGACTCCTCGCTGGTGGCCGCGGTGGCCGTCCACGCTCTGGGCCCCGATCATGTACACGGTGTGCTCATGCCGTCGCGTTATTCGAGCGGTCACTCGATCGCCGATGCCGAGGCCCTCGCCACCAACCTCCACATCGACATCCGGACCGTCGCCATCGAGTCGGTCCACTCGGCGTTCGCAGCGATGCTCGAGCCGGCGCTGGTCGATGGTCGTATCGAGGCCGGCGACATCACCGACCAGAACCTCCAGTCGCGAATCCGTGGCGTGGTCCTGATGGCTCTCGCCAACGAACACGGGTGGCTGGTTCTCACCACCGGCAACAAGAGCGAATCCGCGGTCGGCTACGCGACGCTCTACGGTGACACGGCCGGCGCCTACGCCGTGATCAAGGACGTGTGGAAGCTCACGGTCTACGAGCTCTGCCGCTGGCGCAACGAGGTGTCCGATCGGGAACTGATCCCCGAATCGGTGTTCACCAAGCCACCCTCGGCCGAGCTTCGCCCTGATCAACGCGACGACCAGTCCCTGCCTTCGTATGAGACTCTCGACCCGATCCTGCGGGCCTACATCGAGGGGGATCACACGGTGGCCGAGGTCATGGCGATGGACCTCGCCGACCCCGACACGGTGAGCAGGGTGTGTCGGCTCGTCGACGGGGCCGAATACAAGCGACGCCAGACCCCGCTGGGGGCCAGACTCACCGGCAAGGCCTTCGGTCGCGACCGGCGAATCCCCATCATCAACGACTACCGCGGCTGACCATCGGTCGAGGAGCCACCGCACCGAGTGGCATTCTTCGTGCATGGCCGATTCCGCCAACCCCTCCGGCTACCGTTTCGGGCGCCGCGAGCGACGGTCTCGAACAGCCACGGGAAGAGCAGATGGAAAGCGGATTCACGGCAGTCGAATCGGCACGTGTCATCGAGGGGCTTCGTTGGTCCTCGCTACGCTTGTTCGAGATTCTCGGCGAGTGGGCCTCGGCCGCCCAGCGCTCCGACATCGCCGTCTCGCTGGCCACGGCGAGCCGTCACATGGGCTGGCACGCGGAGGACCTGACCGCACTGGTTCCCGACAGCGTCCTGATCGACGGCGATCCTTCGCCGGCGATCGGATATCGTCGCTTGGGTGCCGCGCTCGAGCGGCTTCGCGCCGGCTCCGACTCGATCGAGAACCTGGCGATCGCCCATCGGGTGCTGCTGACCCGAATCGGTTCGCGTTGTGTGGCGATCGAGAAGTTGGCGGCCTCCCACTCCGACGCGGCCCTTCTTCGGGTCATCGGGTTCATGCTCACCGATCTGAGGCGCGATCGTGACGAGGGTGAGGCGCTTCTGCAGCAGCTGTTGTCCAGCCAGGAGATCGTCCGAAGTGTCGGTTCCTCGGTGGTGGAGGCCGAGAGTTTGATTGTGGTCGCCGGAGGTCTGCCCCCGTCGACCGACATGACCTAGCAGCCCCGAGCGGGCCTGCGCATGGGTCCAACGACCCATTTTCGGTGGACTCGAACCAAAAGCCGTCATGTACGGATGCCGACATTCCGATCCCTCTCCTGTCCGGTGCCCGGTGGCGTGCAGTTGATCCGTCGCTATCGTCAATCGGAAGGTGATGCGGGTCCAGCGGTCCGCAGTCACCGTGTCCAACCGGGGAACAGCAGCGAAGGGCAGTCCGTGGCCAAGGAACGTGTGGAGCGAGACGAGGAAGACCTTGTCCGCCTCTATCTCACGGATATCGGTCAGTATCCCCTGCTCACCAAGGACGACGAGGTCGACCTGGCCCAGAAGATCGAGGCGGGAACCGAGGCTCGCATCGAGCTCGAGAGCCCGGACGCCGATCTCACCACCGCACGCAAGCGCGAACTGCGCCGCACGCTGCGCCAAGGTGAGAACGCCGAACGCACCTTCGTGCAGTCGAATCTCCGGCTGGTGGTGTCCATCGCCAAGAAATACCAGGCCTCCGGCCTACCGCTCCTCGACCTCATTCAGGAGGGCAACCTGGGGCTGATGCACGCGGTGGAGAAGTTCGACTGGCGCAAAGGCTTCAAGTTCTCGACCTACGCCACCTGGTGGATCCGTCAGGCCATCACCCGCGGCATCGCCAACACCGGTCGAACCATCCGTCTTCCGGTTCACGCCGGCGACACTCTGGCCCGGTTGCAGAAGGCTCGTTCGAGGCTCGAACTCAAGTACGGCCGGGTGGCCACCGTCGCCGAACTCGCCCGTGAAGTTGAAATGCCGGAGGAGAAGGTCACCGAGGCCCTCCGTTTCGCGGCCGAACCACTCTCGTTGTCCGAGCCGCTTCGCGAGGACGGTGATGCCGAACTGGGCGACGTCGTCGAGGATCGCTCCGCCGATTCGCCGTTCGAGGTTGCCGCCACATCGCTGCTGCCCGAGGAGATCTCCCGGTTGTTGGCACCCCTCGACGAGCGCGAACGCGAGATCCTGAAACTCCGGTTCGGTCTCGACCGCGGCGAACCCCGCACACTCGAAGAGGTTGGTGAGCATTTCAGTCTCACCCGTGAGCGCATTCGTCAGATCGAAGCGAGAGCGATGTCGAAGCTGCGCCACCCGTCATCCGACACCGGCGCCCGCGATCTCCTGAGCGTCTGAAACCCTGGCGCCTGAGCCCCGTGGGTCGCCGATAGGTTGCCCGGCGGAGGTGTCCGAGCGCCTGGTGGGCTCCCCCGCCTTCAAAGCGGGCGGGACGGGTGATCCCCGTCCGGCGGGTTCGATTCCCGTCCACCTCCGCCAACATCGCGCCCACAAGTGTGGGCGCGATGACTATCTTCGTGTCATGACCAAAAATCGGGTACTTCTCGCACTTCTTCTCGGAGGTCTGCTGGTGATCCTCATCCGCAAGATCCGCGACGTCTGATCGGGGTCCCCGGCGGCGCGGTCGGGGTCTGCGGTCAGCGTGGGAACAGTCGCCGCCGGCGCCGTCGCGCTTGTGTGCGGTAGCGCCACCACAGCCCTGCCCCGGCGGCCAGGGCCGCGCCGGTGCCGATGCCCACCGCCACCGGAGCCGGCGGCGTGATTGTTCGGCCCTCACGAAGCGGCCTCGAGATCTCGAACGTGCGGATCTCCCAACCTCGGGCCAGGGCCTCGCGTAACAGTGCCCGGTCGGGATTGACCGCCACCGGGTGACCGACTGCCTCGAGCATCGGCAGGTCGGTGATCGAGTCGGAGTAGGCGAACGAGGCATCGAGGTCGAGGCCGTGTCGTTCGGCCTGCTCACGGATGGCGACTACCTTGTTGGCGCCCGCAGAATAGAACTCGACCCCTCCCGTGTACCTTCCCTCGCTGTCGATCTCGGCCCGGGTGGCGATGGCGTCGTTGACGCCCAAGTGGCGGGCGAGGGGCAGCACGATCTCCTCGGGCGACGCCGACACGAGATAGACACGGCGCCCGGCGCTGCGGTGCGATTCGATCAACTCGAGGGCTTCCTCGTAGACGAGGGGATCGATGATCTCGGTGAGAGCCTCGTCGACCAGGGCGGAGATTCGGTGTTGATCCCACCCGGTGGCGATCCGAAGCGCGGTCTCACGCATTCTGCGCATACGGCCCTCGTCGGCGCCGAGGTAGCGAAAGACGATCTGACCCCACAAGGCCCGTGCGACCAGCCACCGATTGAGCATCCCGGCGCGCTGGAGGCTCGGACCGAATGCGAGCATGGCGGCCTTCGCTATCACCGTCTTGTCGAGGTCGAAAAAGGCGGCCTCACCGGTTCGGGGTCGGGCGTCCTCCATGGCACAACCCTACGGAGCCGTACTGCAGCGGCGTTGGCATCGCTCGACGACGGCTCTAGGGTCGGCGCAACGACTTCCCCGTCGAGCCCCTCATTCGCTCCGGAGTCGTCGTGCTCACTGTCTGTTGGTCCGTGAAGGGCGGCGTCGGTACCTCCGTCGTCGCCGCTGCCCTCGCCCTGCGAACCGCCGCGTCCGGCACGGATTCGCTTCTCGTCGATCTCGATGGCGATCAGCCGGCCATCCTCGGTCTGGCATCACTGCCCGGCCCCGGCGTCGGTGACTGGCTGGTGGCCGGTAGTGACGTGCCGGTGGATGCCCTCGCCGAATTGGAGACGGAAGTAGTCGATCGGCTGTCGTTGCTTCACCTCGGTGACCCGTCCGGCCTGGTATTTACGGACCGGCTCGACGTGCTCGGGGCGGTCCTGGCGGGATCTTCGCGGTCGGTCATCGTCGACGCGGGGGTCACGGCGGCCGGCGGCCGTTGGTGGGCTCGTCACGGCCGGTCCCTGCTGGTGCTGCGGCCCTGTTACCTGGGGCTGCGTCGAGCGGGGCGCCTGGCGGCAGGGTCCGATGTCGTGGTGATAGACGAGCCGGGGCGTGCGCTCACCGTTGCCGATGTGAGCGCGGCGACCGGTGCGAAAATTCGCTGCCGTCTCGCCTGGGACCCGGCGATCGCCAGGGCAGTCGACGCCGGCATACTCGCCAACCGAATGCCGCGGTCGCTGCGTGCGCTGGGGGTGGCGACGTGATCGGCGAGAACCGTTCCGTCGATCTCGACGGCCTGGTCGATGTGGTCCACGGTGATGCACTCGATCGAGGAGCCAACCGAGCCGCCGATGTCGATCTCGAACGCCTCGTCATGCACCATGCGCCGCTGCTGTCGGCGTCGCAGCGTCTCGAGGTGTCGCGTCGGGTCGCGTCGCGGGTCAGCGGGCTTGGTGCCCTCGACGACCTCCTGGCCGATCCGGTGGTGAGCGAGATCATGATCAACGGGCCCGGCCCGATCTGGGTCGAGAGACACGGCGAGATTCATGCGACCGACATCCACCTCGACCGTGATGAGATCGACCGCCTGGTCGAACGAATGGTCTCACCGACAGGCCGGCGTGTCGACCGCCGCTCACCTTGGGTCGACGGTCGTCTGGCGGACGGCAGCCGCGTCAACGTCATCGTCCCACCGATCGCCCTTGACGGGCCTTGCATCACCATCCGGCGTTTCGTTCTGCGGAGGCTCTCGCTCGATTCCTTTGCGGGCGCCGAGGTGGCCGAGATGGTCTCCGAGGCGGTGCGCAACGGAGCCAACATGATCGTCAGTGGAGGCACCGGTGCCGGCAAGACGACCCTGCTCAATGCCATCGCCGGCGAGATCGACCCGAGGTCGCGGATCGTCACGGTCGAGGACTCGGCCGAGCTGGCACTGCCTCACCCCCACGTCGTGCGGCTCGAGGCCAGGCCGGCATCGGTCGAGGGCGTGGGGCTGGTCACGATCCGGGATCTGGTTCGTAACGCCCTGAGGATGAGGCCCGATCGTCTCGTCGTTGGCGAGGTGAGGGGCGGTGAGGCGCTCGACATGGTGCAGGCTCTCAACACCGGCCATGCCG
The DNA here is from genome assembly GCA_003231645.1 of Acidimicrobiia bacterium. Classification (GTDB taxonomy): domain Bacteria; phylum Actinomycetota; class Acidimicrobiia; order Acidimicrobiales; family Aldehydirespiratoraceae; genus SZUA-87. Next base: position 99,558 of record QIIW01000151.1, read on the forward strand.
GCTGCCTGTCGACATGTCACGCCAATGGTCCGCTCGACGCGCTGCGGCGGATCGAGAGCCTGGCCGTGATGGCGGGCGAAGGGCTTCCGCTCCCGGCCATCCGTCAGCAGATATCGGCCGCCGTTGATCTGGTGGTGCAGGTTGCCAGGACCAGGAACGGCAGCCGACGAATCATGTCGGTGGCCGAGGTGGTGGGGCCCGACGAGGTGAGGGTCCTGGCCGCGGACGACGTGGTCACCGCGCCGAGGACCCGGGGCGACAGGTTCGGAGCATGACTCTTCTGCCCGTATTGGCTTCGGTGGTGATCATCGCCTTGGCACCATGGCATCGGACACCGCCCCGTCGCCCCGACGACCCCGATCCGGTGTCGCGGCGAGGCGAGCCGGGAATCGCCGCCATATCCGACCGGCTGGTCCGGGCCGATCTCGAGGTGGGCCCGGCGGTCGTCTACCGCACATGGATGCTCTCGACGGTGGTCGGTGCCCTGTCGGGGGCGGCGATATCGGGGCGGCTCGACCCCGTCGCAGCGTTCTTCGGTGGATCGCTGGGGGTACTCGTACCGGTGATCCTCGTTCTCGCCCGAGGCGATCGTGCCTCTCGCCGCATCGTGCAATCGCTGCCGGAGATGCTCGAGCTGCTGGCCAGATCACTGCGAGGGGGAGCCGACCTCCGAACCGCGCTGCGGGATGTGGCGGGCGGAACCAACGAGGCTGGTCGCACCCTCGACTCGGTGCTGCGCAGAGTGGCGGCAGGAGAGCGGCTGGGCGAGGCCATGGATCGATGGGTTGTCGACCTCGGCCACCGCGACGCGACCGTCGTCCGTGCCGTCATCAGACTGGGTGATTCCACCGGTGGATCGATGGCCACCGCGCTCGACCGTGCCGCGGCGACGATCCGGGAGCGGTCGGCTCTCCGGTCGGAGATCCGGGCCCTCACCTCGCAGTCGCGCTCCTCGGCGATGGTGATCGCTCTGAGTCCGGTGGCCTTTCTGGCCGTCGTCGCGATCACGGACCCGAAATCATCGCGCGTTCTCTTCGCGACCAACGTCGGGCGATTGTCTCTTACCGGTGGCCTTCTGCTCGACGGACTGGGGATGTTGTGGATGTCCCGCCTCACGTCGGCTGTCGACCGATGAACTTCGTGATCGTCGCCGGTTCAATGGCGGTGGCCGGCGCAGTGGTCCGGCCGCTGGGTTCCGTTCGTCCCCGCCCGCCCGGCGTGCCGTTGTCGACCTCGCCGGTCCGACCGTTTCTCGACCGGGTCGGGGACGATCTGGCGAGCCGCCTGCCGTTCGATCCGATGGTCGGAAGTCGCACCCTGGTGGTGGTCACGGTTGTGGCGATCACCCTGCTCGCCGTTTCGCCGGTCCTGTCACTGGTGCCGTTGATCGGAATTGTCGCGGTCACTTTGAGACGAAGACGTGGCCGGCAGGTCATGGCCGCGGCCGTGATCGGTCGAGTGCTGCCCGAGGTCATCGACCTGCTCACCCTGGCCATCGGGTCGGGGCTCACGCTGCGGATGGCCTTCTCGGTCACCGCCCCTTGGCTACCGGAGCCGTTCGGATCGGCGGTCGCCGAGGTGACCCGTCGCAGTGACTCGGGAGAGCCGTTCGCGGTTGCTCTGGAGGTCGCCACATCGGCTCTCGGCCCGGACGCCAGGCCACTGGTCAGCACGCTGATCGCGTCGGAGACCGATGGGGCCGCCCTGCTTCCTGCTCTCGAACGGGTGGGCGACGAGGCCCGTCGCCGCCGGAGGGTGGCGGCCGAGGATCGAGCCCGACGTCTGCCGGTCGCCATGCTGTTCCCGCTGGTGATCTGCGTTCTACCGGCGTTCGCCCTGCTCACGGTGGTGCCGCTGCTGATCGGTTCCCTCACCGGACTGCAGCTGCCCGGGTAGCCCTCCGCCTTCCGCTTCTCCCCGCTCGCTTCCCCCCCAAGTGAACCAGATCGGGAGGATTCCGATGTATTTTCAACCTGTTTCGATTCGAGTTTTCGTGGCCGTCCAGTCGCTGATCGCCGGCCGCTTTTCCGTATCCGACGACCGCGGCCAGGCGACGGCCGAGTACTCGCTGGTGATCCTCGGCGCGGCGGCGGTGGCCCTGCTCGTCATCACCTGGGCGACCAAGACGAGCAAGGTCGCCACCCTCCTCAACAAGGTGATCGAGAAGATCACCAGCCAGGTGGCGTGAATCGTTCGGGCGGGGTTCGCCGCTCCGAAACGGCGAACCCCGACTCGGAGCCGGTCTCCACCGGTGGTCAGGCCACCGTGGAACTGGCGCTGTTGCTTCCGTTCGTCGCTCTGGTGTTGCTGGCCGTGATCCAGGTCGGGTTGGTGGTGAGGTCGAGGATTCTCGTCACCCATGCCGCACGCGAGGGGGCCCGGGTCGCGGCCGTCGGTGGGTCCGACGGTGAGGTGCGGCGGGCAGTGGCGGTGGCCGGGGATCTGCCCATCCATCGTCTCGATGTCGAGATCAGGCGATCCGGTGGGGTCGCGACGGTCACGGTTTCGTTCCGTGACCCGACCGATGTTCCGCTGGTGGGATCATTGGTGGGCGACGCCGAGATGCAGGCGGTGGCGACGATGAGACTGGAGGAGCCCTGAGTTGGCGCCGATGGTGGCAGCGTGGTCGGGTCGTGGTCGGAGCCGCGGCCACCGTCCTGGACAGCGCCAGTTCTGATCGCGCCGCGCCGGGAAACACCGCCGTCATCTTGAGAAGGGTGGCCAGGGGAGGACGCGACGGGTGAGGCGGTCGATTCCGATGACGGTGATGGTCGATGCGATGGAGATGGCGGCTCAACGCAACACCGCTTCGATGGTCGAGCCGGCCGTTCCCGACAACAGATGCAATTGCCAAGCCGCGATCGTGACCACGACGAGCGGGACGATCCGGATCATGACGCGCAGCGGCATCGCCGTCCATGGCCATGACCCGAATCGGCCGTTCTCTCGATCTTGCGATCCGTTCGCGGCGGCTGCGCCGCGAGGGCGGGGCGCGCTGCGACTACCGTCACGGGCGTGCAGATTCTCGTTCACTCTCATCAGGTGGGGCCGTGGACCGTCCTGACGGTGGCCGGTGAGCTCGACGTGGTCGGTGGACCGGATCTGCGTCAGTACATCATGACGGCCACCCAAGCCGGAAGTTCCCATCTCGTGCTGGACCTCACGGGAGTCGACTTCATAGATTCGTTCGGGCTGGGTGTGCTGGTCGGGGCACTGAAGCGGACCAGGCTCGCCGGTGGCGATGTTCGGCTGGTGATTCCGGAGCCTCGCATCCGCCGTGTGCTCGAGGTCTGTGATCTCGATCGTGTGTTCCACATCGTCGAGACCGTCGGGTCGGCAACCGGCGATGCCCCACCGGGTGAGAACCCGTGACCGATTCGCCGTTTCCCGTGGGCCATGTGGTTCTCGAGATTCCGGCGCGCACCGAACTCGTGTCCCTGGTGAGGCTGGTGGTGGCCTCGGCGGCGGAGATCGGTCCCGACATGGCGATCGAGAGGGTCGAGGATCTCCGGGTGGCCGTGTCAGAGGCGACAACCAACGCCATCGAGGCCCAGGTCGAGAGCGGTTCGCAGGCGCGAATAGGCATTCGATGCGCGGTGTCGGCCGACGAGGTCGTGGTGAGAATCCATGACGAGGGAGGTGGTTTCGACCCCGATGGGTTGCGTGCCCTGCCCGACCCGGGTTCGCCCGAGAGACTCGAGTACGAATCGGGTCTGGGCGTGCATCTGATGCGCGCGCTGGCTGATGAGACCGAAATATCGTCGACCCCCAGTGGGACGGATGTGCGACTCGTGGTCTATTCGTCGAAACGCTCACCGACGCGGTGAAGGAATCCTCCGGGCGTCGCCCGGTGGATCAAGTGCGCCGGCGCGCCGGTAGCGTTCCCGGCGTCATCCCGCCCCAGACGACCGACAACGGACAAATGGCCAACGATCATCCCCAACCATCACCGTTCACATGGATAGGAAGCGACCGAACCCTCGCCCGGCGGGTCGGGCGCCCGGTCAGGGAATTCCTCGCGATCGAGGCGGCCGGCGGCGTTCTCCTGATCCTCGCCACGATCGTTGCGCTGGTCTGGGCCAACTCGCCTTGGAGCGGTGTCTACCACGACCTGTTCCAGACTCGCATCAACTTCCAGATCGGCACGATCCTGCGATTGGATCTGCCGTTCGAGGCCTGGATCAACGATGCCCTCATGGCGCTGTTCTTCTTTGTGGTGGGGCTGGAGATAAAGCGCGAGTTGGTGTCGGGAGAGCTGAAGGACCCGAGGGCCGCCGCACTCCCGGCGATGGCCGCTCTCGGGGGCATGATCTTTCCCGCCGTGATCTACTTCGGGTTGAACGCGAGCGGTGCCTCACATGGTTGGGGCATCCCGATGGCGACCGACATCGCCTTCGCCGTGGGGATCGTCTCGCTCCTGGGCTCCCGGGTGCCCGGGACCATGAAAGTGTTTCTGCTCACACTCGCCATCGTCGACGACATCGGGGCGATCGTGGTGATCGCGGTGTTTTACACCGACGGTCTGTCACTCGGCTGGCTGGCGATAGCGGCGGGACTCGTCATCGTGGTGGTCACCATGAAGGCGGCCCGTATCTGGTTCATTCCCGCATACATCTTCGTGGGAATCTTCGTGTGGCTGGCCGTGTTCGAGTCCGGCGTCCACGCCACGATCGCCGGTGTCGTTCTCGGCTTGCTCACGCCGGCTCATCCCCTCAAACCGGAGGTGCCCGAGGACCAGGATTTTGTGAGCCAGGTGATGGGCGGTCGGGCCAGTGCCCCGCTCGTGCGTCGCGCCAGTTTCGATCTCAACGAGCAGGTCTCGGTGGCCGAACGACTCGCCGAGTTCCTGCATCCGTTCACCAGCTTCATCATCATTCCGCTGTTCGCCCTGTCGAACGCCGGCATCGAGATCTCGCGGGACTCGCTGTCGGCCGCTGCTTCCTCGGATATCACGCTCGGGGTGGTGGCAGGGCTGGTGGTCGGAAAGTTGGTGGGCATCTCCCTGTTCACCTGGATCGGGGTCAGGAGCGGTATGTCCGAGATGCCGCGCGGTGCCAATTGGACTCATGTGATAGGACTTGCCGCCATCGGCGGTGTGGGGTTCACGGTGTCGTTGTTCATCACCGGTCTGGCCTTCGACAATCCGGTGTTCACCGATGACGCGAAGATCGGAATCATCGTGGCCTCCGTCGTGGCGGCCCTGGTCGGATCTCTGATTCTCGCCCGGGCCAAAGAGGTCACAGAGGTCGATTTCGAGGTTCCGACGCCGAACTGAACCGAAGACACCGCCCAACTCGCCGCCGTATCCCGACTGATTGAAGAACATTGCCCAACGCCCTAGTCATCGTCGAATCGCCTGCCAAGGCCAAGACCATCGCCGGCTATCTCGGCGACGACTACATCGTCGAGTCGTCGATAGGTCACGTACGTGACCTGCCCAGGAACGCGGCCGAGGTTCCCAAGGCCTACAAGGGCGAGCCGTGGGCCCGCATCGGTATCGATGTCGACAACGACTTCAAGCCCCTCTACGTGGTCAGCAGAGACAAGCTGGACCAGATCAGGAAACTGAAGGCCGCTCTGGCCGAGGTCGACGAGCTGTACCTGGCGACTGATGAGGATCGTGAGGGCGAGGCCATTGCCTGGCACCTGCTCGAGGTTCTCAAGCCCCGTGTTCCGGTGAAGCGCATGGTGTTCCACGAGATAACCAAGGAGGCGATCGCCCGCGCCATCGAGCACCCGAGGGAGATCGACACGAAGATGGTCGATGCTCAGGAGGCGCGCCGTCTGCTCGATCGGTTGTTCGGTTATGAAGTGTCTCCGGTGTTGTGGAAGAAGGTCATGCCCCAATTGTCGGCCGGCCGGGTCCAGAGCGTGGCCACCCGAATAGTCGTGGAGCGTGAGCGTGAACGAATGAGCTTCATCGCCGCCGGCTACTGGAGTCTGCCGGGTCGTTTCGTGGCTTCGGCCGGCGATGGTCACGAGTTCACGGCGACGCTGGCATCACTCGACGGGGTTCGCGTCGCCAAGGGGGCCGACTTCGGTCAGGACGGACGTCTCTGCCGTGATGACGTGCTGGTCCTCGAGCGGTCCCGGGCCACCTCCCTGGTCGGCGAACTCAGCGGTGTGGCCTTCTCCGTGCGGGCCCGCGAGTCGAAGCCGTACCGGCGTAGACCGGCGGCGCCGTTCACCACCTCGACCTTCCAGCAGGAGGCGGGTCGCAAGCTGAGGCTCTCGTCGGCGATGGCCATGCGTACCGCCCAGTCGCTCTACGAAAAGGGCTTCATCACCTACATGCGTACCGATAGCACCACGCTGTCCGATACGGCGGTTCGGGCGGCCCGAAGCACGATCGGCGAGCGCTACGGCAGTGATCTTCTTCCGGACTCGCCGCGGGTCTACACCAAGAAGGCCAAGAACGCACAGGAGGCCCACGAGGCGATCAGGCCGGCAGGAGGTGGCTTCCGGTCGCCATCCGATGTCGCCAAGCAGGTGTCGAGATCGGAAGCCGATGTCTACGAACTGATCTGGAAGCGCACGGTTGCCTCGCAGATGACCGATTGCACCGGCGAGACCGTACAGATGCGGGTGGGGGTCCTCACCACCGCCGGAACCGACGCCGAGTTCTCGGCTACCGGCACGGTGATTCACCACCGTGGTTTTCGCGAGGCCTACGAGGAGCACACGACTCCAAGTGCCGATGACGAGGAACGTCGACTTCCACGTCTGGAAGTCGGGGACATGGCCGACGCCCTGGGATTCCATCCCGAGGGCCATGAGACGCAGCCTCCCGCCCGCTTCACCGAGGCCTCTCTCGTGAAGCGTCTCGAAGAGCTGGGCGTGGGTCGTCCGTCGACCTACGCGTCGATCATCGGCACCATCCAGGACCGCGGCTACGTCTGGAAGAAGGGATCGGCACTGATCCCCTCGTTTACCGCGTTTTCGGTGATCAACCTGCTCGAAGAGCATTTCCCCAACCTCGTCGACTATGCCTTCACCGCCCGCATGGAGGACGACCTCGACAAGATCGCCGGTGGTATCGAGGACCCGGTTCCGTGGCTGGCCCATTTCTATTTTGGTGATGACACCGAGGAGGGGTTGAAGGAAAAGGTCTCGAGTCGCCTCGGCGACATCGACGCACGTGCCGTCAACTCCGTCCCGCTCGGTGTGGCCGATGATGGTGAGCCCGTGGTGGCGCGCGTAGGTCGCTACGGACCCTACGTCCAGAAGGGTGAACACTCGGCGTCCATACCCGACGACATCCCACCCGACGAACTCACGCCGGCCAGGGCGATGGAGTTTCTCTCCCTGCCCAAGGACGGTCGAGAGTTGGGTCTCGACCCCGATACCGGCTTGATGGTCTACGCCAAGGCCGGACGTTTCGGCCCCTACGTTCAGCTCGGCGCTCACGACGATGTCGACGAGAAGCCGCGCACCGCATCGTTGTTCACGACCATGACGCTCGAGCGGGTGACCCTTGAAGACGCCGAGCGATTGCTGGCGCTTCCGAGAACGGTCGGGCTCGATCCGGTCGACGGCGTTGAGATCACCGTGCAGAACGGTCGCTACGGGCCCTATCTGAAGAAGGGCTCCGACAGCCGCAGCCTCGACACGGAGGAGAAGCTCTTCACGATCACTCTCGACGAGTGTCTGGCCATCCTCGCCCAGCCGAAGCGTCGGAGGGGCCAGAGCGTGAAGCCGCCCCTTCGCGAGATGGGGAACGATCCGGCCACCGGAAAACCGATGGTCGTGAAGGACGGCCGATTCGGCCCCTACGTCACCGACGGCGAGACCAACGCTTCGCTTCGCAAGGGTGACACGGTCGAGGAACTGACCGATGACCGCGCCATCGAACTACTTGCCGATCGGCGGGCCAAGGGCCCGGCGAAGAAGAAATCGCGCCGGAAGGCGACCAAGAAGAAGGCGACCAAGAAGAAGGCGACCAAGAAGAAAGCGGCGAAGAGGGTTGCCGCCCATCGGCCCGACGCGTCGTCCGCTTCGCCATGTTGACCGGCTTCGGGCTGGCGTAGTCTCCATCCCCGTGACCGACGAATTCCGAACCGCGGGGGATCGCCTCGGCACCCCCATCGAGGCCGCGCGCGGTTCGGGTCGCATCGAGCGGGCCTTCGGGAGTCGTGACTTCTTCTGGCTCTGGATCGCCCAGGTCATATCCGCGACGGGTGATTGGCTGGGCTTGCTGGCGATCATCTCCCTTTCGGCCAGGATCTCCACAGGGTCCGAAGGCACGGCCATCGCCATCGTGTTGGCGGCGAGAGTCGCGCCGGGTTTCTTCCTGGGTACCGCGGCCGGTGTCATCGTCGACCGCCTCAACCGCCGCCACGTGATGATCGCCTGTGACATCGGACGAGCGATCGTGTTGGTCCTGTTGCCCTTCGCCAACTCACTCACCGGCCTGGTCGTGGCATCGTTCGCTCTGGAGATCATGACCATGTTGTGGTCGCCGGCGAAGGAGGCGGTGGTTCCGAACCTGGTTCCAAAATCGAAACTCACGACCGCAAATTCGCTCAACGTCGCAGCCGCCTACGGCATGTTCCCGGTGGCCGCCGGTGCGGCCGCCCTGTTGGCCAAGGCCTCGCAGGCTCTGCCGGCGCAAGGGTGGGTCGACACCTGGCGGCTCAACGCCGAAGGGTTGGCGTTCTACGTCGACGGTCTGTCGTTTCTCCTCACGGGTTTCATCATCTGGCGAATATCGATTCCGACCCGATCGAAGGCCGAGAGGTCCGAGGGACGCATGGGTAGTTTCGACCTGGGTGGAGCTTGGCGCGAGCTTCGTGAGGGCTGGGAGCTGATCGCGTCGAACCCGATAATCCGGTCGGTCAATATCGGCTTGGCCACGGGAGTGATCGGCGGCGGCATGCTGGTTCCGCTCGGTGCGATCTTCGTCACGCAGGTGATCTCGGGGACCGCCGCCGACTTCAATCTGGTGTTGTTCGCGCTCGGGCTGGGGATGGCTCTCGGTGTTTTCGCCGCCAGCGTGCTCCAGAACCGGATCAACCGTGCCCGAACTTTCCCGGCGGCGATTCTCGTTGCCGGTGGGGCTCTGTTCTTCGCCGCCTCCACCAGTTGGCTGTCGGTGCTGGTGCCGGCGGTCGGCGTACTCGGATTCGCGGCGGGCCCGATCTACGTTCTGGGTTTCACCCTGCTCCACGAGAATGTGGATGATGCCTTCCGCGGCCGAATTTTCTCGGCGCTGCTGGTGCTGGTTCGGCTCTGCATGCTGCTGGCGCTGGCTGTGGCCCCGATAGTGTCGGCGCTTCTCGACAGGCTGGCCAACAGGTGGTGGGGTGGTGTCGTGCATGTCATCGGATTCGAGATCATGACTCCGGGAGTGAGAATCACTCTGTGGCTCGCCTCGTTGATCATTCTTGGCGCCGGTCTTCTGGCCTCCGCGACCATCAAGGGCGGAACCGCCGGTGTTCAACTCACCTCTGGATTGCCGGAGGCCACAGATTGATCGGGCGCCTGATCGCCTTCGAGGGAGCCGATGCATCCGGCAAGTCGACCCAGGCGGCAATGTTCGCGGCGTCGATCGGCGCCGATTTCACGTTCCAGTTCGGCGCCACCCGGATCGGCAACGCCATACGTGACATCGTGCTGGACAACGCCCACCAGGAACTCGACGATCGGGCCGAGGCGTTGCTCATCATTGCCGACAAGGCCCAGCACGTGTCGGAGTTGGTCGGGCCGGCGCTGGCCGTCGGTCGCACGGTAGTATCCGACCGTTTCACGGCATCGACCCTTGCCTATCAGGGATACGGTCGGGGCCTCGATCTGGGGTTGCTGCGCTCGATGATGGATTTTGCCACCCACGGAATCCAGCCCGACCTCACGGTGCTGCTCGATGTCGACATCGAAGTGGCGTGGGCCCGACTCGGCGACGACACCGACCGGATCGAGGGGGCTGGAGCGGAGTTTCATCAACGGGTCCGCGACGGCTATCTGGATCTGGCATCGGCCGACCCTTCGCGCTGGCTGGTGGTCGACGCGGACGGAACGGTCGAAGAAGTGGCCGATCGGGTGGCCGGCGGCTACCGCCGGTGGGCCACGACGTCATGACCGGTATCGACACCCCGGTGGATCCGTGGGCGGCGATCATCGGCCAACCGGACGTGGTCAGGAGCCTGAGCGCGGCCGCGGCAACTCCGGTTCACGCCTATCTGTTCCTGGGGCCGGCCGGCACCGGCAAACTTGCGGCCGCCGGGGTGTTCGCCGGCGAACTCCTCGCGCGGTCCGATCCCGAGAAGGCCCAACGTCATCGTTCGCTGGCCGCCCGACTGGCTCACCCCGATGTGAGGGTCGTGACCCCCACCGGAAGCGTCTTCCGGATCGAGGAGAGCAGACAGCTCGTGATAGAGGCCAGCCGTTCGCCGATCGAGGGGCGACGCAAGATCGTGATCGCCGAACGGTTCCACGATGCCAACGCCAACGCCATGCCGGTGCTGTTGAAAGTGACCGAGGAACCACCCGAGAGCACGATCTTCGTGTTCCTGGCCGATCGTCTGCAACCCGAGCAGGTCACCGTGGCGTCGAGATGCACCACCATCGAGTTCCGGGGGATCCCCGAGGCTTCGATCACCGAAGCGCTCCTGGCCGAGGGCATCGATCGGGCCTTTGCGGTGCGGGCCGCCGAAGCCGCCGGTGGGAGCCTCGAACGTGCTCGTCTCCTGTCGACCGACGAGCAACTGATGACCCGTCGCGACGCATGGTGGTCGATACCCGATCGTCTCGATGGCACCGGCGCGGCGGTGGCGGTGGTGGTCGAGGAACTCCGGTCGATGATCGACGATTCGATGTCGGCGCTCAAGCGGATCCATGAGAGTGAGCTCGAGGCGCTCGCCGAACACGAGCAGCAGTACGGGACCCGCGGGTCGGGCCGCGGCGACTTGGAGGCCCACCACAGACGGGTCGAACGCAGACATCGCAACGACGAACTCGTTTTCGGTTTCTCGACGCTCGCCCGCCGATACCGGGATTCGCTCGTCGAGGCGGATCCGGCGACCACGCGCCGAATCTTCGAGGCTGTCGACCGGCTGGGGGTGGCCACCGAAGCGCTCGAGCGGAGCCCGATCGAGTCGCTTCTGCTCCAGGCACTCCTGCTCGACATGCCACACGCCTGAGGGAGCTGTCGCCCCACTCGTCGCGCCGACCCAGGTCGGTATCAGTCAGTGGCGTCCGCCAAGCGGGTGATCGCGAACCAGAGCGGCAGCGCCACCAGGAACAACGCTCCGAGGATGTTGCCCAGGGCGGCGGGAATCAGGCTCCAGCTGAACGCCGGACCCCATCCGGGGCCGTAGCCGGCGTGTTCGGCGAGTGAGAAGTAGCCCATGTTGGCCGGGCTGTGGAGGAAACCGCCGGCGACGAAGAGGCTCACCGTGAGGAAGATGGGAATGAACTTGCCGATGATCGACCGACCCATCACCGAGAGAAAGGCGGCGATCCCGACCAGCCAGTTGGCGATGGCACCCGACAGCACCGCCTTGGACCAGCCGTCGGTTCCGCCAACCTCACGGAACCGCATCTTCGCCGCCACGATCTCCTTGAGCTGTTGATCGAAGTCGGAGCTGAAGCTCGACACATGGACCATCGCCCAGCCCATGATGAACGCTCCGATCATGTTGCCGAGGGCGGCAAGACCCCACAGCTTGGCGACCTCTCGGCCCAGCGCCCGCGTGTCGCCCCCCAACAGGGTGGCCGGCATCTCGACGTTTATCTCGGTGAACAGAAGTGAGCCGGTGAGAATCACGAGAAAGAACCCGGTGGAGAATCCGAATCCTTCCAGCAGCTTCTTGGTGCCCGCCGTGGTGGCGCCTTCGGCCAGCAACACCGAGAACAGGGCTCCGGCGGTGATGAACGCCCCGGCGATGATCGACAGCACCAGCACCTGGGTGGTGGACATCGAACTGACGCGTCGCGAACCGACCTCCGCCATCTCCAGAAGGACCTTTTCCGGGGGCAGATACTGCGTGGGAGGAAGGTCGCCCAGTGGAGATGAGGTCTTGTCGTCGCTGATCACGCCAAACCATACCGATCGCCGGTGGCCCGGTTCGCGGACCGGCATGTGGAGTACGCCGGCCGGGCCGTGGCAAAGAGGATCCCCCGACGCGTTTTGGTACCTTCACGGGTCCCGCCCGAGTAGCTCAGTTGGTAGAGCGACGCTCTCGTAAAGCGTAGGTCAGGAGTTCAACTCTCCTCTCGGGCTCCGAGCTGGGCTTCGATCGGGAAACGGAGGTTGCGTGGCCGACCAACAGAGTTTTGCCGACGACGCCATGCCCCTGATGTCATCGCTCTACTCGGGTGCGCTCCGCATGACCCGGAACCCGGCCGACGCCGAGGACCTGGTGCAAGAGACCTACCTGAAGGCCTACCGCGCCTACGACCGCTTCGAGGCCGGCACCAATCTCAAGGCGTGGATGTATCGCATCCTCACCAACACGTTCATCAACTCCTACCGCAAGAAGCAGCGACGCCCGACCGAGACCGAGTTCGATGCCGACGATCTCTACCTCTACCACCGTCTCGGCGGGGCCGAGGGAGCCACCATGAACCGCAGCGCCGAGGACGAACTCCTCGACCTGTTCGGAGAGGCCGAGGTCAAGGACGCGGTGGAGAGCCTGGCCGACCACTACCGGATACCGGTGCTGCTTGCCGATGTCGAGGGATTCTCCTACAAGGAGATCGCCGAGATCCTCGATGTGCCGATCGGCACGGTGATGAGTCGGCTCCACCGGGGAAGAAAGCAACTTCAGAAGCGGTTGTACGACTTCGCGGAGGCTCGTCGGCTACTACCCGACCCTCCTTCGCCGGTGACGGCTGCTGCCTCCACGGCTGCCGCCACATTCGCCGCCGCCCCATCGACCGCAGCCCCATCGACCGAAGCCCCATCGACCGAAGCCGAATCCGATCATGAGATCTGACATGGAAGAACCCTGCGATCCTCGATCAGGCTCGTGCGGCGATGCCCTCCAGGATTTGTTCGTCTACCTCGACGGCCAGCTCACAGTGGAGCGCCGCCTGGTCATCACGAGCCATCTCGATCGTTGCTCGCCTTGCTTCGAGAGGTTTTCCTTCGAGATCGAGCTACGGCAGGTGGTCGCGCAACGTTGCCGCGACACCGTCCCCGAGTCGCTGCGGATGAGAATAGCGGAAGCAATCGGCTGCGATCCCGGAGCCGGGCTCGGCCCATGCCGTGGTGATGACCCGTCGGCAATGTGATGGTCTTCGGGGGTCGGCGGCCGAGCTGAATGTCGGTTCGACCACACTTGAGGTTGGGGTGGAACTAAACCCCGCCCCGGTGTGGTTCTCTGGGCCATGCGGGTCATAGGGGAGAGATTCACCAGCACCGACCGTCAGAGAGCCCCGGCGACCGCGGGTCGGGTGTGTCACGAGTCCGAGTGCTGCACGGTGTTGAGCATCTACAACGACATGGAGTTCTGTAGTCTCCACGCTCCCATGGTCGTGCCCCGGATGAGAGGCAAGGTTCTCGACGACTGAACGGGCGCCGGGGTGAGTGCCGTCGTCGTCCGGTGGACGTCTACACTCTCGGTCATGGCCATTCTCGCCGTCGCCTGGTACTACTGGATCGCCGTGTCGCTCACTGTCGTGTCGATAGTTGCGGTCCTGGGCACCATCGGCGGCTGTCTGGCCAAGGTCACCCACAGCCGTTACCCGCGCGACTGAGCAGCGTCCTTTGTCAGGCAACGCAGTCGATTGGGAAGTAGCCCGCAAGGTTGCCGAGCGCTTCGGTGGCAGGGAGCCCTTTGCCCACGCCGTTCATCGCGACGGTCTCGACGAGGATTTTGCCGAGTTCACCGCCCAGGCCGAGGACCTCGTGGCCGACTGCACCGGTCTTCGGTCGATGACTGGCAATGCCCGCGGCCGAGTCACCAGCCGGGCTGGATGGGTCGACGCCAACCTGGCCTCGTTCCAGCGGCTGCTGCGTCCCATCACCGAAAAACTCAGCACCAAGTTGGACAAGGCATCGCTGGGTGTGGGCAGCAAGATCGCCGGCGCCGAACTCGGGATGATGCTCGGGTGGATGTCCACAAGGGTCCTCGGACAATACGACCTGCTGGTGATCGAGGACGACAAGCCCGACGAACAGGACATCGTCTACTACGTGGCACCCAATGTGTTGTCGCTCGAACGCCGCTACGCGTTCCCGCGACGCGAGTTTCGACTCTGGCTGGCGTTGCACGAGGTGACCCACCGGGCCCAGTTCACCGGTGTGCCCTGGATGCGTCAGCATTTTCTCGGCTTGGTCGAGTCCACCATCGACAGCATCGACCCTGATCCGAAGCGGTTCGTGGCCGCGTTGCAACGGCTGCTCGAAGCCCGACGGCGCGGCGAGGACCCAATGGATCAGGGCGGAATGATGGCGTTGTTCGCTTCCGACGAGCAGCTCGAGGTGATCAACCGGATAGCCGGTCTCATGAGCCTGCTCGAAGGCCACGGTGACATCACGATGGACCGTGCCGGTAAGGACCTGGTGCCCTCAGCCGACCGGTTCGCGCGGGTGCTGCGACAGCGTCGACAGAGCTCGGGTGGCTTCACCAGGATGTTCCAGCGACTGGTCGGGTTCGACGCAAAAATCAAGCAGTACGCCGAGGGTGAGCACTTCATCGACGTGGTCGAGGACCACGGAGGTGCCGCACTGTTCGATCGTGCGTGGGAGTCGCCCGACAACATCCCGTCGATCGACGAGATCCGCAACCCGAAACTGTGGATCGCCAGAGTCGGTTCGCCCGACTCTGCCACCTGACGGTCAGGGTGATGCAACTGGATTCGCTGGTGCGGCGCTGCCGGTTCCCGGACTCCGACGGACCCTTGGCGCTGGGCGTGAGCGGTGGTGTCGACAGCACGGCAATGGCGATGCTCGCGGTCGAGGCCGGCCGCCCGGTCGTCCTGTGGCATGTCGACCATGGCTTGCGGCCGCAGGCTTCCGCCTATGTCGAGGCTGTCACGAACCTGGCCGAGCGTCTGGGAGCGTCGCTGGAGGTGCGTTGCGTCGAAATCGCCGAGGGCGCCGACCTCGAGGCCCGGGCACGCCGCGCCCGCTACTCGGTGCTGCCCGACGATGTGTGCGTGGCCCACACCGCCGATGACCGGGCCGAGACCATCCTGTTCAACCTGTTCCGGGGCGGGGGCCTCGCCGGGGTGGCGGCCCCGTTCGATCGCGTCCACCGGCCTCTGATCGAGCTGAGACGGTCCGAGACGATCCAGGTCTGCAATCACTTCGGCGTGGCGGTCACGTCCGATCCGATGAACGACGACGAGGCGTTCACGCGGGTGGCCCTCCGGCGCCGACTCATGCCGCTGGCCGCCGAGATATTCGGGCGGGATCCCGTGCCGTTGCTAAACCGTCACGCCGATACGGTCGCCGATGCGCTGACGGTGATCCGGAGTTCGGCGGCGATGATCGACCCGACCGACGCCGTGGCCCTGTGCGAGGCCCCCGTGGCCCTGGCCAGCGAGGCGCTCAGGCGCTGGATCCGCGATGAGACCGGGTCCGACTGCTCGGTCGATCTGGCCTCGATCCGGCGTGTCATGGCCGTGGCCCGCGGCGAGGCGGTGGCGGCCGAGGTGGTGGGTGGCCGCCGTGTCGCCCGCACCGCCGGCCGACTCAGGGTCGAGCCGCCCGAAGCCGTGGCAATCGACCCGGCTATGGTCGAGGAATGATTTCAACCGCCCCCGCCGGGCGTATCGGCCGCGAGGTCATCAGTGCCGAGAGACTCGCCGCCCGTGTGCAGGAGATGGGCCGGCAGATCACCCTCGACTACCAGGGGCGCCCGCCGCTGATGGTGGGCGTCCTCAAGGGTGCCTACATCTTCATGAGCGATCTCGCCCGTGCCATCAGGCTGCCGGTCGAGTTCGACTTCATGGCGGTGTCGTCCTACGGAGCGTCCACCGAGTCGAGCGGGGTGGTCAGAATCGTGAAGGATCTCGAGACCGACATCGCGGGTCGTGACGTTCTGCTGGTCGAGGACATCGTCGACTCCGGCCTCACCCTCCGATATCTGCGCCGACTCCTGAGCGACCGTGACCCGTTGAGCCTCGAGGTCTGTGCACTGCTGGTGCGCGAGGGGGCCAAGGCCGACGATGTCAGGTACACGGGTTTTTCCATCCCACCTGATTTCGTCGTCGGCTATGGCCTGGACGTGGCTCAGCACTACCGCGAACAGCGGGGCATCATGGTCTTCGAGCCGGCCGAGGACTGAGCCGCCGTATCGCGATCGGCTCCGCCCGGGAGGCGAGTCACCGATAGGGTCGCCGCGTGACAATCTCCGAGTCCAGGCCGCTCATACCGGGTGTTCATGCTCCCGAGGTCGACATCGCGAGGATAACCGCCGCGGTCCGCGAGATTCTCTTTGCCATGGGCGAGGACCCCGATCGTGAAGGCCTGCTCGACACACCCCAGCGGGTCGCACGCATGTATGCCGAGATCTGTTCGGGCCTTCACGAGAATCCGGTCGATCACCTCGCCACCACGTTCGAGGCCGGTCATGAAGAGCTGGTGATGGTACGCGACATATCCGTCTACTCGCTCTGTGAGCATCATCTGATCCCGTTCTTCGGTGTCGCCCACGTCGCCTACATCCCCAACGAGTCGGGGCGGGTCACCGGCCTGTCGAAACTGGCGCGGCTCGTCGACGGCTACGCGAAACGGCCACAGGTACAGGAGCGGCTCACCCGTCAGGTCGCCGACGCGGTGGAGGCGTCTCTCGCCCCGCGCGGGGTCATGGTGGTGATCGAGGCCGAGCACCTCTGCATGTCGATGCGCGGTGTGCACAAGCCCGGCGCCACGACGGTCACCTCCTCGGTCACCGGAATCTTCCGCGACAACGAAGCCACCCGCATGGAGGCGATGCGGTTCATCGGGCGAGGCTGACGGGCCACCCGATGCGCACCAAGGTGATGGGAATCGTCAATGTGACACCCGATTCGTTCTCCGACGGTGGCCGGTGGCTCGGGACCACCGCCGCGGTCGGCCGGGTCGGCCGCTTGGTCGACGAGGGCGCCGATGTCATCGACATCGGCGGTGAGAGCACCCGGCCCGGGGCCACTGCTGTGCATGTCGACACCGAGCTCTCACGGGTTGTGCCGGTGATCGAGGAAGCGGCACGGCGATGGCCGGACCTCGAGATCTCGATCGACACCACCAAGCCGGCCGTGGCGGCGGCGGCGGTCCGGGCCGGGGCCGGCATCCTCAACGATGTGTCGGGTTCGCTCGAGGACGTGGCCGCTGATCTCGGGGTCGGCTGGATTGCGATGCACGCCCTTGGTCCGAGCTCCAGCATGCAGGACGATCCCGTCTACGACGATGTCGTGGCCCAGGTGTCCCAGTTCCTGGCCGAGGCGGCGGCGAGGGGCAGCCGGGCCGGGGTCAAGCGGATCTGGGTCGACCCGGGCATCGGGTTCGGCAAGACCACCGATCACAACCTCGATCTCGTCGCCAATCTCGACCGGTTCACGTCGATCGCCCCGGTGCTGGTCGGGATGAGCCGCAAACACACGATCGGCGAACTTCACGCCGCCAGCGACGGCACTCAGTCGGTCGGTACCGATGATCGACTCGAAGGGTCGGTCGCGATGGCTGCCTGGTCGGCACATATGGGCGCCGACATGGTACGAGTGCACGATGTGCGGGCTACGGTCGACGCTGTGCGAATGGTGGTGTCATGAGAGGGAAGTGGGCCCAAGGAATAAAGCCACGGCGCTTCACGTGGATCGTCAAGGACCGCGTGGCGGTATGTGAGCGCCCCGGTGGCTACGCCGACAACCATCGTCGAATCCGCCGCCAGGAAGAGATCATCTGGATTCGCCAGAACGAGTTCGCTTTTGTGGTCTCGTTGATCCCCTCCACTCACAATCTCCACAACTACGAGGAGATGGGGCTTCCGTTCCATCACGTACCGTTCCTCGGTCCGAAGGGCGGTCCGCTCGATCTCACTCGGGCCATGGCGTCGATTCGTGATCACGTCGCGGCCGGCGAGAAGATCGTCCTCCACCGCGAGGAGGTCGGCGAGAGGGTGACGGGGCTCATTGCCGCCTACCTGCTCTGGTCGGATCTCGTACAGAGCGGTCCCCAGGCCATCAACGTGGCCGAGCACCTCTTCGGGAGTGAACTCGGTCCGGTGGCCAGACAGCTGGTGGCGATGGTGGGCGAATGCGACCCATCGGCCGACGTTGCGGTCGGGGCGTTCATCCACTGCGACGAACCCGACACCGACGGCGAGGACGACACTCTCCCCGACCCCGACGACGAAGCCCAACAACCGGCTGACGTCGCCGACCCGACCTGAGATCGAGCTGTGACACTTCCGGTGATCCAACTACGAGGGCTCCGCCTGATGTGCGTCTGTGGGGCACTTCCCGAGGAGGAATCCCGGCGTCAGCCCTACGAATTCGACATCGACGTGGTGGCCGATGTGGAAGCGGCCACCGGCTCCGACAATCTTTCCGACACCATCGACTACGGAGGACTGCTCGACCGGATCGAGGCGGTGACTTCCGGCGAGAGGTTCGACCTGTTCGAGCGAATGGCACAACGCGTGGCCTCCGCCGTTCTCGAGGATCCGAGGGTCGAGAGTGTGGTGGTCGAGATTCGCAAGCTCCGACCACCGGTCACGCAGGATCTTGCGTCGAGCGGCATCCGTTTGGTCCGTCACCGATGACCGATTCGGTCGAACGGCGTCCGACGGGCCGCCGCACGCGTCGAGCGTTCCTCGGGCTCGGCTCCAACATCGGCGACCGGGTCGCCCATCTCAGCCGCGCCGTCGCCGAGATCCCCGACGTCGACGCGATATCCGCCGTCTACGAGACCGTCCCGGTGGGTGGCCCCTGCCAGGGTGACTATCTGAATCTCGTCGTCCGCCTCCAGACCGCGTTGTTGCCATACGATTTGCTTGAGGTGTGCCGTGAGAGAGAGGCCGCCACCGAGCGGGTCCGTGAGGTCCATTGGGGGCCGCGTACTCTCGATGTCGACGTACTCTGGATCGATGGGGAGACACTTGATGAGCCGGAGCTCACGGTTCCCCATCCGAGAATGTTCGAGCGATCGTTCGTGTTGATCCCGCTGTCCGACGTCGGCGCTGACGTGGTGCCCACCGATTTCGACCACGCCGCGGCAGCGCGAAACGATGGTGTGGTGAGGGTCGGTCTGCTCGGTGAGTTGAGTGGCCCGTGACACCACGGTTCTGAAACGAGGTACGGCATGCCGAAGCTGCGAATCATCGGACCCGGCCGAGCCGGGCTTTCGATGGCGGGAGCGCTGTCCGGTACCGATTTCGACGTGATCGAGGTACTCGGTCGCCACGACCCCGTGGATCAGGCCGCCGAGGGTGTCGATCTCGTCGTGATTGCCACCCCAGATGACGCCATAACCGAGGTGGCAGCCGCCATCGCTGGAAACGACACCACGGTCATCGCCCACTTGTCGGGTTCGCTCGGTCTCGAGGTGCTCGACCCCCATCCGGTCCGGGCGGCCGTCCACCCTCTCGTGGCGCTGCCCGATGCCGCCACCGGTGCCAGGAGGCTGCGCGATCATGTCTGGTTCGCGGTGTGCGGTCATCCGATCGTTCGCGATCTGGTGGGGGCGCTGGGCGGCCGCCCGTTCGAGGTCGCCGACCACCACCGGGTTGCCTACCACGCGGCCGCGGTGATCGCCTCGAATCATTTGGTCGCGCTACTGGGGCAGGCCGAGAGGGTCGCCCGGCGGGCCGGAGTGCCGTTCGACGCCATCCTCGATTTGGCGCGGGTCACATTCGACAACGTCGTGGAGCTCGGGCCCGCCGCCGCTCTCACCGGCCCGGCCGCCCGCGGTGACGAGGCCACCATAGTCCGCCACCTGGCCGCGCTCCCGGCCGAGGAGAGGTCGGCCTACGAGGCGATGGCTCAACAGGCGAGACGCCTGGCCGGTCGTCACCTCGTCGCACCGCCCACGGCCGAGGAGCGGTCATGAAGGTCATCGAGACCGTCGCGATCCTGCGTTCCGTGCTCGACTCGCAGAGGTCGGGTGGTGCATCGGTCGGGTTCGTACCGACCATGGGCTACCTGCATGCCGGGCATGTTTCGCTGATCGAGGCCTCGGTATCGGCCAACGACCTGACCGTGGTGTCGATATTCGTGAATCCGCTCCAGTTCGCCGTCGGTGAGGACCTCGGGTCCTACCCGGTCGACATCGCCGGTGATCAACGGGCCTGCGAAGCGGCCGGGGCCGACCTGGTTTTCCTCCCGTCGGTGGAGGAGATGTATCCGCCGGACAGGTCCACGACGGTCACCGTCGGGGGGGTATCGGAACCTCTCGAGGGGGAGTCGCGCCCGACACATTTCGCCGGAGTGGCGACCGCGGTCGCCAAGCTCTTCTCGATAGTCGGACCGTGCCGGGCCTACTTTGGGGCCAAGGACTGGCAACAGTTGGCCGTCGTGCGGCGCATGACTGCCGATCTGTCGCTTCCGGTCGAGGTCGTCGACTGCCCGATCGTGCGCGAACCCGACGGTCTCGCCCTGTCGAGCCGCAATACCCATCTGTCGGCCGAGGAGCGCTCCCAGGCCACGGTGCTGCACCGATCGCTGCTGGCGGGGGCCGCACTTGTCGAGGCGGGCGAGACGAATCCGGCCAAGGTCGAGGAGGAGATCACCCGGGTTGTCGCCACGGCGGCCCTCGCCACCCTCGACTACGCCGCGGCGGTGCCGGCCGACACACTCGTCGCCGACGGTGCCCTGCACGGTGAAGTCCGTCTACTGGTGGCGGTGCGATTCGGCCGCTGCCGACTGATCGACAACCACGGATGTCGTAGCCTGATCCCATGAGCGATGAACCCCCGATCGACCCGTCGAACCCACCGTCGGCTCCGGCCGCAGATTGGTATCCCGATCCCGGCGGAACCCATGAGCACCGTTACTGGGACGGATCCCGCTGGACCGACAGTGTTGCCGACCACGGCCGTCAGTCCGTCGACCCGCTCACCGGTGGTGGCGTCGTGCCCACCACCGGCCAGTCGGTCGAGAAGATCCGTCGGCAGGTCGTGGGCAAGGCGGGTATTGGTTCAGGGGCGATGGGAGGTGGCACGATCTTCACCGAGCCCGTTCTGGTCGTCAACCAGAAGGCCAAGCTCATCGAACTCAACAACGAGTACGCGATCTACGACCAGAACGGCACCCAGATCGGGGCCATTCGCCAGGTCGGCCAGAGCGCCGTCAAGAAGGTTGCCCGGTTCGTGACCAGCCTCGACCAGTTCATGACCCATTCGTTGCAGGTGGTCGACATGACGGGAGTGGTGCAACTCACCGTGACCCGCCCCAGGAAGCTGGCCAAGTCGAAGGTTCACATCGCCGATTCCTCGGGAGCGCCGATCGGATCGATCATCCAGAAGAACATGATCGGCAAGATCAAGTTCTCGCTGGTCGGGCCGGGCGGCGAGATCGGAACGCTCAACGGTGAAAACTGGCGGGCGTGGAATTTCAACATCAAGGACGTATCCGGGGTCGAGGTGGCACGTATCACCAAGACGTGGGAGGGCCTGGCCAAGACCATGTTCACCACCGCTGACAACTACGTGCTGCAGATCCATCGTCCGCTGGAGGAGCCGCTCCGGAGTCTGGTGGTAGCGTCGGCGGCATCGGTTGACCTGGCACTCAAACAGGACGCCCGAGGGCTCGGCTGAGCGTCACCGTCCGCTAGCGTCATGATCCGTGCTACTAGCAATCGATGTCGGCAACACCCAGACGGTTCTGGGTCTCTACGACCCCGCTTCCGATATCGGGAAGGGGGCGGCAGCGGGTCTGGTCGACCACTGGAGGCTGTCGACCGATGCCGAGAGAACCTCCGACGAGATGTCGGTGTTGGTCCGTTCGCTGCTCGACACCGTCGGTGTCGACTTCGACCACGATCTCACCGGCGCCGCCATCTGTTCGGGTGTGCCGAGGATTCTCGCCAATCTCCGCGACATGGTCGAGCGCTACCTGCCGGTCGCCGCGGTGGTGATCGAGCCGGGGGTACGAACCGGAATGCCGATTCTCTATGACAACCCGAAAGAGGTCGGCGCCGACCGGATCGCCAACGCCATAGCCGCCTACGACCTCTACGGTGGCCCCACGGTGGTCGTCGACTTCGGCACCGGCAACAACTTCGATGTGATCTCCGCCGATGGCGAGTTTCTCGGCGGGGCAATCGCCCCGGGAATAGAGATCAGCCTCGATGCCCTGCTCGGGCGGGCCGCCGCTCTCCGGGCGGTCGAGCTGGTCGAACCGCGCTGCGTGATCGGCAAGTCCACGGTCGAGTCGATCCAGTCGGGAACCGTTTACGGCTTCGCCGCGATGATCGACGGGATGGTCGCCAGGTTCGCGGCCGATCTGGGGGATATCAACGTTGTCGCCACAGGCGGCCTGGCCCACCTGATTGCTCCGGTGGCCACGTCGATCCAGCAGGTCGAGCCGTTCCTGACCCTCCATGGTCTCCGGATAGTCCATCAGCGGAACAAATGATGAGCGAACAGGCAGGCCCACCCGACCACCCGCCGGTTCCCTACCGGTTCGACGTCACCCACTCGACCCACGATGTGGCGATGACCCACCCCGATCTGGAGCCCGGGTCCGAGACCGACGACATCGTGACCATCGCCGGTCGACTGATGCTGCGCCGCGACCAGGGGAGAATCGCCTTCGGCACCCTTCAGGATTCAAGCGGCCGCATACAACTGTTCGCCACCACCGCGCTCACCGAGGATTTCGGCGGCTTCACGGAGCTCTCGATCGGCGACTGGATCGCGGTCACCGGAATTGTGATGACAACCCGCCGGGGTGAACTCTCGGTGCGGGTCGACGAGTGGACGGTGCTGGCACACGCCCGCCGGCCCTTCCCCGACAAGTGGCATGGCATCTCCGACCCGGAGGTTCGCTACCGCCAGCGCTACGTCGATCTCTGGGTGAGTGAGAACTCCCGCAACGTCTTCCGGATGCGTTCGGAGATCATGTCCGCCCTCAGGCGACGTCTCGCGGAGCAGGATTTCGTCGAGGTCGAGACCCCGATGCTGCATCCGATTCCGGGCGGGGCATCCGCCCGTCCGTTCACCACCCATCACAACGCCCTCGACACCGAACTCTACCTGCGGATCGCTCCGGAGCTCTACCTCAAGCGTTTGGTGGTCGGCGGGATGGAGCGGGTATTCGAGATAGGTCGGGTGTTCCGCAACGAGGGCATGTCGACCCGTCACAATCCCGAGTTCACGATGCTCGAACTCTATTGGGCCTACGCCGACTACCACCAGATGATGGAACTCGTCGAGACCCTCATCGAGGGTGTGGCCGTCGACGTACTCGGCTCGGCCCGGATCAACTACGACGGCCGCGAACTCGACCTCACCACCCCGTGGCGTCGGGCGACCATGGAGGAGCTGATCCTCGAACACGCCGGCGTCGAGGTGAGCCTCGATACGCCCCGCGACGACCTGGTGGTCCTGTGCGAGGAGTTCGGAATCGAGGTCCGTCCCGGATACGGGTCGGGCAAGTTGATCCTCGAGATCTACGAGAAGACCACCGAAGCCGAACTCTGGGGGCCGATCTTCGTGACCGACTACCCCGAGGAAGTCTCGCCGCTGTCGCGTGACCACCGCGACCGGCCGGGCTACACCGAACGATTCGAGGGTATCCTCGCCGGCCGCGAGCTGCTCAACGCCTTCAGTGAGCTCCTCGACCCCGTGGAGCAGATGGCCCGTTTCACCGCGCAGGAAGCCGAAAAGGCCGCCGGTGACGACGAAGCGATGGTGATCGACTCCGACTACGTGAGGGCGCTCGACTA
Source organism: Acidimicrobiia bacterium (assembly GCA_003231645.1). GTDB lineage: Bacteria > Actinomycetota > Acidimicrobiia > Acidimicrobiales > Aldehydirespiratoraceae > SZUA-87. The sequence continues at coordinate 123,370 of QIIW01000151.1, forward strand.
CGGCCTTCCGCCCACGGCCGGTCTCGGAGTCGGAATCGACCGCCTGGTGATGCTGCTCACCGACTCCACGACGATCCGCGACGTGATCCTGTTCCCGACGTTGCGGGCCGAGTCTCCTCCGTCCACCCGGCCGGCGGCCGACGGGTAAGCCATGCGCATCGTCATCACCGGAATGGGCGGAGCGACAGGCACCGGTATCGCCCAGAAACTCGAACGCGACCCCGACAACGAGATTCTCGGCGTCGACATGGTTCCGCCCCGGCGGCATCTGCGTCGGGCGGAATTCCACCTGGTGCGCCCCGGAGAGGTTTCACTGCGAACTCGACTCATCCGCGACTTCGATCCCGAGGTCATCGTCCACATGGGTGTATACGAGCCGCACGCCAGATCGAATCCGGCCGATTCGACCCGGCGAACCAGGGCGGTCACCAGGTCGGTCTTCCATGCCGCTCTCGACTGCGGATCGCTGCGTCACGTGGTGGTGAGGTCGGGCATCGAGGTCTACGGACGTGAGCGCGGCACCGCGCTTCGCCCCGACGAGGATGCCCCGGTCAACCCCACCACCCGCTTCGGCCGGGCGCTGGCCGAGGTCGAGGAGTCGGCGAGGGCGTTCTCGTCACTGCGCGACATCCCGGTCACGGTTCTTCGGTTTGCACCGATCGTGGGCCCCTACATTCCGAGTCCCCTGGGTCGATTCCTGCGCCTTCCGGTCGTGCCCGTGGCGGCCCCGATCGATTTACCCATCCAGTTGATACACATCGACGATGTTCACGACGCCACCGTCGCCGCGGTGAGGGCACGCGTCGGAGGGGTGTTCAACATCGTCGGAGACGGAGCGATCACCGGTTCGCAGGCCGCCAGGCTCGGCCATCGTCCGGTCGTACCGGTCTGGGGTCCCGGCTGGCAACTTTCGAGGGCGGTCACCGCGGTGTTCGGGGCGCCTCTGCCCGAACACACCGCCGAGGCCATGCGCCGGGGCCAGACCGCCGATGGCGGCCGGGCCCGAACGGAACTCGATTTCGTGCCCGGCAGGACCACCCGTGAATGCGTCGAGGATCTCTACGAATGGGCCTCGATCATCAGGGTCGATGTCGATCGGGGGGCAGCGTGACCTGCGGCATCCTGAGGGCGCCGAAGGACTTGTTCGATGCCCAGATCGGTTCGGTCCGTTGTCTGTTGCGTCGGGTCGATGGTCGTTTTGAGATGGACCCGTGGGGTTTCGACCCTGAGGTTCATTCGGTGCTCATGTCGCTGGGGCGTGCCCGCTGGGACCTCGAGGTCGCGGGCCTGGGACACGTCCCGGAGTCCGGTCCGGTCCTACTGGTCGTCCAGCGGAGGCTGGGTCTGTCCGAGCAGGGTGTCGTGAGCCTGGCGCTGGCGTCCATCGGCCGACGGGTGCGTCGCGTCGGAATCCCCGGACCCGAGTTTCTCGAGGCCCCGCTGCGTCTCACCGGAAGCGTGATGGCCGACCCGGCCGAGGTCAGGGGCTTGTTGCGCGACGGCCACGTTGTGTCGGTTCCCATGTCCCGTTCGTTCTGCGGCGACACCCCGGGTTCGCTCGACCCGCTGGTTCTCCAGCCCGCGGTCGACATGGGCGTTCCGGTTCTGCCTGTCGCGGTCCACGGACTCGAGTGGGGTCGCAAGTGGCAGGTCATCGTCGATGCCGCGGTGACCGCACCATCCGAGGATGGCCGCCTCGGTGCCATCGAGATGGCCGGCCGGGCTCGCGACGCTGTCGCGGCGATCGTCGCATCGGGAGGTAACTGACATGGGTTGGGTCACCTCTGACGATTTCGTTCGCGTTCATTACGTCGAGTGGGGCAAACCACGCGGTGAACCGATTCTGTTCCTCCATGGTCTCGGCACCGACCACATCGGATGGGCCCTCCAGCGTCGGGCGTTCGGCGCTGACTACCGATGTATCGCCGTCGACAATCGCGGCTCCGGTCGCTCCGACAAGCCGGAGGGTCCCTACGACCTCGAACAGTTGGCCTTCGACGCCATTCTCGTCCTCGACAAGCTCGGTATCGATTCCGCCCATGTGATCGGAGCATCGATGGGGGGGGTGATGTCGCAGATAATCGCCGTCCGCTATCCCGAACGGCTGAGATCACTGACCTTGGCCTGCACCGCTTGTTCGGTGGTCGCGTGGCGGGAGCAACTGTTCGAGGGATGGGTCAGGCTGATTCGGGAAAAGGGCATGCGTGAGTTCGCGGTCCACAACCTCGAATGGATTTTCGGTCCACGGTCGTTCCGCCGTCTCTATCCGATCGCCGTTGTCCTCGGCCCCTACCTGCTGCGGGCTTCCGAACGTGGTTTTCTCGCACAGGTGGAAGCGCTCGGCGCGATCGACCCCGGAATCGCCGATCAGCTGTCGTCGGTCACCGTTCCCACGCTGGTCATCACCGGCAGCCAGGACATACTCACGCCGGTGGCCGACGCCGAGGAGATCGCCTACCGGATCGACGGCAGCGAGCTGGTGATCATCCGGGGCGCGGCCCACGGATTCATGGTCGAGCAGGCTGTCTCGTTCAATCGGGTCGTGAAGGACTTCGTCGATCGCCAGTGTCTGTCGGCTTCAGCCGAGAGGCGCCGCGGCCCGATCGATGATGTGGTCGGCGGCGGCGCGTAGGGCCCTTGCCCCGGGAGTGTCGGGTAGATCGCCGAGCGAGGCGCCGGCCTTGTCGGCCCAGTCTCTCGCCACGTCGAGGGCGGTCTCCACACCGCCACCTCGTCTCACCAGATCCCTCGCCTCGTCGCGCTCGGCGACACTGATCGGTCGTCCGAGGATCTCGCGGAGTCTCGGCCCGGAGTGGGGATCCTGCATCGAGTGGATTACCGGCAAAGTGTAGATGCCTTCGATCAGGTCGTTGCCGGCCGGCTTGCCGAGTTGTTGATCGGTGGCGATCACATCCAGGATGTCGTCGACGACCTGAAAGGCCATGCCGTAGGCGAGGCCGAAATCGGTGAGGGCGTCGACGACACGGCGGGGGAGATCGGCGACAATGGCGCCGATGCGACACGCCGAGCCGATCAGTGAGGCGGTCTTTCCGGTGATGGAACGTTCGTATCGCTCGACCGACCGGCTGGTGTCGAAGGCACTTTCGAGTTCGAGGATCTGCCCCTCGCAGAGCTGGGTGATGGTAGTGGCGAGAAGACCTGCGATCTCCGGGCCGAGCCCAGCGGCGATCTCGGAGGCCCGGCCCAGCAGGTAGTCGCCGGCGAGAATGGCCCGGAGGTTTCCCCACTCGGCGTTGACACTTCTCACAGATCGCCGGGTGGTTGCGTCATCCATCACATCGTCGTGGTAGAGCGAGCCGATATGGACGAGTTCGACGGCGCAGCCGCCACGGATGACATCGATGGAGGTCGGCTTGGCGTCCGGGTCGAGCGTCGAAGCCGCTGCCATCGCGAATCCCGGCCGAACCCGCTTGCCGCCGGCCCGGATCAGGTGGCTTGCGACTTCGGTGAGGAACTTTCCTTCCGACTGCACGACCGCGAGAAGTTCGGCCTCGACCCTGACCAGGTCGTCTTCCATCGACGGTAGTATCGACAGGGGTGATGCAGCCACGCTCACACGCTAGGCCGTGACTCGTCGAGTCGCCCATGAACGAACGCTCCCGGCACTGCTCCGATCACCGGGGACTCTGCCGATGATGATGGTGACGGGCGAAACACAGCCCGGCGTTACAGGTACGGGCGTCAGGGTAGACTCGGTGTACGTACCCCATCCATGGGAGGAATGCCGATGTTCGAGCGGTTCACCGACAGGGCACGACGGGTTGTCGTGCTGGCGCAGGAAGAAGCGCGGCTGCTCAACCACAACTACATCGGCACCGAGCACATCCTGCTCGGGCTCATCCACGAGGGCGAGGGTGTGGCGGCCAAGGCCATGGAATCGCTCGGGATCAGCCTCGAGGCGGTTCGTTCTCAGGTCGAGGAGATCATCGGCCAGGGCGGTTCGTCGCCGAGCGGGCACATCCCCTTCACCCCGCGGGCCAAGAAGGTTCTCGAGCTGAGTCTGCGCGAGGCCCTTCAGCTCGGCCACAACTACATCGGCACCGAGCACATCCTGCTCGGGCTCATCCGCGAGGGGGAGGGTGTGGCGGCGCAAGTCCTGGTGAAGCTCGGTGCTGATCTCTCGAGGGTTCGCCAGCAGGTGATCCAGTTGCTTTCGGGCTATTCCGGTTCGGGCCCGGGTGGTCCGGGCACATCGGGTTCGGGTGACAAGGCCAGTGCCACCGCCGGCGGTTCCGGTGGTGAGAGTCCGTCCGGTTCGCTGGTTCTCGACCAGTTCGGTCGAAATCTCACCCAGTTGGCGCGTGACAAGAGTCTCGATCCGGTCATCGGGCGCAGTCGCGAGACCGAGCGGGTCATGCAGATCCTCAGCCGCCGCACCAAGAACAATCCGGTGTTGGTGGGCGAGCCGGGGGTCGGTAAGACCGCCATCGTCGAGGGTCTCGCCCAATCTATTGCCGCCGACACTGTGCCCGAGACCCTGCACGGCAAGCAGCTCTACACCCTCGATCTCGGTGCGCTGGTTGCCGGCAGCCGCTATCGCGGCGACTTCGAGGAGCGGCTCAAGAAGGTGCTCAAGGAGATCAAGACCCGCGGCGACATCATCTTGTTCATCGACGAGATCCATACTCTCGTTGGCGCCGGAGCGGCCGAGGGCGCCATCGACGCGGCCTCGATCCTGAAACCGATGCTCGCTCGCGGTGAACTCCAGACGATCGGTGCGACGACCCTCGACGAGTACCGCAAGCACCTTGAGAAAGACGCGGCCCTCGAGCGGCGCTTCCAGAAGGTCGTGGTCGACGAGCCCACCGTGCCCCTCACGATCGAGATTCTCAAGGGCCTTCGCGACCGCTATGAAACCCATCACCGGGTCACGATCACCGATCAGGCGCTGGTGGCGGCGGCCAATCTCGCCGACCGTTACATCTCCGATCGTTATCTGCCCGACAAGGCCATCGACCTCATCGACGAGGCCGGCTCGCGCCTGCGGATCAAGCGCATGTCGACCCCTCCCGAGTACAAGGAGATCGAGGCCGAAATCGCCGAGATCGTCAGTCAGAAGAACGCCGCGGTCGAGTCCCAACAGTTCGAACAGGCCAGTGTGCTCCGCGACAAGGAGAAGGAACTTCTTGCTCGTCGTGATTCGATGGAGGGAGATGCCAGGGCATCGGGTCTCGACCTGTTCGACGAGGTCGACGAGGAGGCGATCGCCGAGGTGCTCTCGCTCTGGACCGGTATTCCGGTCTACAAGCTCACCGAAGAGGAGACCGAGAAGCTCCTGCGCATGGAGGACGAACTCCACAAGCGGGTGATCGGCCAGGTGGACGCCGTCAAGGCGGTCTCGCAGGCCATCCGTCGCACCCGGGCCGGGCTCAAGGACCCCAAGCGGCCGAGTGGCTCGTTCATCTTCCTGGGCCCGTCGGGCGTGGGCAAGACCGAGCTGTCGAAGACCCTCGCCGAGTTCCTGTTCGGTGATGAGTCGTCTCTGATCAGTCTCGACATGTCGGAGTACCAGGAGAAGCACACCGTCAGCCGGTTGGTCGGATCACCCCCCGGCTATGTCGGCTACGAGGAGGGTGGCCAGCTCACCGAGAAGGTTCGGCGCAAGCCGTTCTCGGTCGTGCTGTTCGACGAGGTCGAGAAGGCTCACCCCGACGTGTTCAACACGCTGCTGCAGATTCTCGAGGAGGGTCGTCTCACCGACAGCCAGGGCCGCACCGTCGATTTCCGCAACACTGTTCTGATCATGACCTCGAATCTCGGCACCGCCGATCTGCGCAAGGCCAATCTCGGGTTCACCAAGGTCGATGAGGCGGTCACTTACGAGCGCATGAAGGACAAGGTCCAGGAGGCACTCAAGTCACACTTCCGGCCCGAATTCCTCAACCGCATCGACGATGTGATCGTGTTCCACGAACTCTCCCGGCCGGAGGTGCGCGAAATCGTCGATCTGATGGTCTCCCGGGTGGCCGGTCAGCTCGGCGAGCAGGGTATGGGCCTCGAGCTCACCGACGCCGCCAAGGATCATCTCGCCGACAAGGGCTACGACCCCGCGATGGGGGCTCGCCCCCTTCGCCGGGCCATCCAGCGGCTGGTCGAGGACCCGCTTTCGGAGCGGCTCCTCTACAAGGAGTTCCGGGCCGGCCACATCATCATCGTCGATGTCGAGCCCGACCCGACCGACCCCGACGAGAAACAGGTCGTGTTCAGTTCCATCGAGGGGTTCGAGCCGACCGAGCCGGAGCTGGCCGAGGCCACCGATGGGGCCGATTCGGCCTTCTGAGATCGACACCCCTGCACGGCGAGCGCCACCGGCCCGGCACCCCCCGGGACGGCGGCGCCCGATGATGTACAGCTGACGGGAATCTGGTGGCCCGTCGGTGCCTTCATGGCCGATGTCCGTCTAGGTTGCAGGGGATGGCCCGGGTCAGACTTCTCGTAGTGGCAGTGATTCTCGTCTTGTTGGCGAGTGCCTGCCGTGTCGACACCACCGTCGACATCTCTGTCGCTGACGACGGCTCCGGCGTCGTCACCCTCACCGTGGTGGCCGACTCCGAGGCCGTGGCGCTCGTCCCCGATGCCCCGGATGCCCTGCGCCTCGACGATCTGGCCAAGGCCGGATGGGTGGTCGATGGACCGACCACCAACGAGGACGGTGATTTCACCGTTTCGGCCACGAAGCGTTTCGATTCCACCGAATCGCTGCCCGGGGTCATGTCCGAGATCGCCGGCGACGGGGTCGTGTTCAAGGACATCTCCCTCGCCCAAGAGCACCAGTTCGACCTGATAGGGCTGGCGCCGGCCCGCACCCGATACGAACTCACCGGCATCGTCAACCCGTCCCCCGATCTCGAGGCGTTCGGTGACGACGCCGTGAAGAGCCAGCTCGGCCTGCCGCTCGGCCGCTCGGTGTCGCGTATTGCCGCCGAAGCCGGAGTGCCCCTCGACCAATCACTGGGCCTGAAGGTCGTGGTCCGCATGCCGAGCGGTGTCTCGAGTGTCGACCCGGGCGCGGTCGTGGAGGGTGATACCTCCACATTCACGATGTCCTACGGAGACCTGCCGATCGCCCTCGACACGACGGCCACGGTCGAGGACATCATGCCGAGGGTCTGGGCGATGGTGGCCCTGTTCGCGGCCGCGTTCCTGGCGCTGGTCCTCCTCGGTCGCTTCGGTGTGTGGTCGGTGGCGAAACTTCGGACCCCGAAGGGCCGGCGTCGCCGTGACCAACGTCAACGTGAGAGGCGTGCCGCCACCCGTGCCGCCGAGGCGAGCAAGCCACGTCAACGAATGCTCCGGCTGCTGATAGTCGATGTCCACGGCGTGGTGGTGAGGCCCACCGACCCCTTCGAGGGCCTGCTTCTGCCGATGATCGAGGCCGAGCAACCCGAGTCCGATCCCGAAGCTGTGCGAGAGCTCTACCGCAAGCTGATTCTCGACCGTCTGTCGCCGTCGGAGTTCTGGAGTGAGGTCGGCCTCGGCCCGGTGGCCCAGGAAACGGAGACCCGATATCTGTCGTCGTTCCGTCTGGTGCCCGGCCTGCATCATTTCCTGGACCAGACGGCCGAGCGGGGCCTACCGGTGGCGGCAATCGGCAACCAGCCGAGGTCCTGGGGTGAGCGACTCCGCCGTATGGCCGCGCTCGAAACTGCGGTGGCTTCGTGGATGGTGAGCGGTGACGTGGGTCAGACGCTCCCGGAGCCGGCACTTCTGCAGGCCACGCGCCGCGTGATGTCCGTCGACCTGTTCGACTGCCTCTACCTCTCGAGCGTGCCCGAGAACCTCGATGCCGCCAAGGAGATGGGGGTGGCCACCGCCTTCTTCCATCCCGGCCCGGGCGATCCGCCCGAGACGGCCCACTCGCCGCTGCGAAGTTTCGACGAGTTGTTCAGGGGCCGCGGGACCTGATCGCCGGTCGAACCGGGGGTGGACCTGTTCGGCGTGTCGCAGTGGCCGCGTAGGGTGCGGTGATGGTTCGAGTCCGCGTTGTTCACCGATGTTCGTCCTGCGGCGCGGCCCACCCGAAGTGGGCCGGCCGGTGCGATTCATGCGGTGAATGGAACAGTCTGGTCGAGGAACTCGACTCGTCCGCTCGCTCGGCGGTCACGTTGCCCGACGCCGCCATTCCGCTTCGCGTCACCGAGGTCGACGACGAAGCCGCCAGGTCGGTGCCGACCGGCATCGGCGAGTTCGATCGGGTGCTGGGTGGCGGCTTGGTCCCCGGCTCGGTCACCTTGGTGGGGGGCGAGCCCGGCATCGGCAAGTCCACGTTGCTCCTCCAACTTCTCGGTGGCGTGGCATCGTCGGGGGTCCGCTCGCTCTACATCACCGGCGAGGAGTCGGCGTCGCAGGTCAAGGCCCGAGCGGCGCGAGTGGGGGCGCTCCACGATGAGCTGTGGTTGGTGGCCGAGACGTCGTTACCCAACGTGAAGGCCCACATCGATTCGGTCGAGCCCGAGTTGGTCGTCGTGGATTCGGTGCAGACGATGCACGATCCGGAGCTGGGTTCCGCCTCGGGTTCGGTCGCCCAGGTGAGGGAGTGCGCCAACCAGTTGCTCAAGTTGGCCAAGGCCCGAGGCATCTCGCTGGTGTTGGTGGGCCACGTCACCAAGGAGGGCACGCTCGCCGGGCCTCGGGTCCTCGAACACGTCGTCGACACGGTGATCGAGTTCGAGGGTGACCGCCAACACGGGTTGAGGTTGCTGCGGGCCACCAAGCACCGTTTCGGCCCCACATCCGAGGTCGGCCTCATGCAGATGAGTCAGACGGGCCTGTCCACTGTCGACGACCCCAGCGGAATCTTTCTGGCCGACCGCGTCGCCGGGGTGTCGGGCTCGGCGGTGGTGCCCACCATCGACGGCCGGCGGCCGCTGCTGATCGAGTTGCAGGCGTTGGTGGCGGGGTCGTCGCTGGCCGCGCCCCGTCGCAGTACCCAGGGGGTCGACCAGGGTCGTCTCGCCATGTTGTTGGCCGTGCTCGAGCGCCGGGTGGGTCTCTCGGTCTCCAAGTTCGATGTCTACGCGCTGGCCGTCGGGGGAGTGCGGGTGATCGATCCGGGGGCCGATGCCGGTCTTGCTCTGGCCGTGGCCTCAGCGCTCACCGGTAAGGCGATCGGCGACGATCTCGTCGTGATCGGAGAGGTCGGTCTCGGGGGTGAGCTGCGTCAGGTCGGACATCAGGACCGCCGGCTGGCCGAGGCGATCCGGCACGGATTCCGGCGGGCGATCGTTCCCGGAGCCGTGGCCGGGGGCCCAGATGGCCTCACCGTGATGCGGGCGCCCACCCTTGCCGCAGCGGTCGCGCTGGCCGATGTGGGTCCTTCGTGATCCCTGCCGGGCGCTCGTGCCGATCTGTCGTGGACCGGGTGACGCTGCCATGATGTCGACATGCGAACTCAGCTTCCGTCCGGCACGCCGGCCGAGGTGAACGGTGAGGTGGGAGACCGTGGCCTGGTGATCATGGCCGATATTTTCGGGTTGCGGCCCTTGTTCGATTCGATGGTCGCGCGGTTGGCTGCCGAGTGGTCGTCTCGGGTGTGTGCGGTCGAGCTCTATCCCGGGCGCGAGGACCTTGATCTTCAGCAGCGCTTCGATGCCGCGTCCGGTATGGACGACGAGGCGATCCTGGCCGACATGGTCGCGGCGGCCGCGCTGGTGGGTGGCCGCCGTGTCGGGGCGATCGGTTTCTGCATGGGCGGTATGTACGTCCTGAAGGCCGTATCCACCGGTCGTTTCGACCGACTGGTACCGTTCTACCCGATGATCAGGGTTCCCCAAGATTGGCGGGGCCCGGGGCAGGGCGAGCCTCTCGACCGCCTTTCCGGCGGAGATCCGGGGACGGTCATGGCGGTCGTCGGCAACCTCGACAACTACACGCCCGGCGATGCGATATCCGATCTGAGGGGCACCGGTGCGCAGGTGGTGGAGTATGAGCGGGCCGGGCACGGTTTCGTCCATGACCCCGACCGCCCGGCTCATCGGGCGGCCGACGCCGCCGACGCCTGGTCCCGCGCCGCCAACTGGCTCTGGACCTGAGCGGGTTCAGCGGGCTCGGATCTGGAGTTGTTCGCGATTGGTGATCTCGTAGCGACGGTCCGACTGGGCCAGCCACCCGAGCTTGACGAACGAGGCGATCGCCTTGTTGACACGCTCGCGGCTGGCGCCGACCATGCCGGCCAGCTCTTCCTGGGTGACCGGAAGGACGAATTCGTCATTGTCGCCGGCGAGCTCGAGCAGACGCTTGGCGGTGCGGCCGGTGACGTCGAGGAACACGGAGTCGGCCAGAGCGGCATCCATCGAACGCAGGCGGCCGGCCAGCAGTCTCACGACACCCCAGAGGGCCTCGGGGCGGTCGTTGTAGTGACGCCGGATCGGGGCGTAGGGGATTGACACGACCGTCGACGGCTCGAGGGCGCGGGCCTCGGCCGAGCGCCCGTTGTCGTCGAACAGGCCCATTTCTCCGAACAGATCACCGGGTTCCATCAGGGCGACCATTGATTCGCGACCGTCGATCGACTTGTTGGCAATGGCGATGCGGCCATTGACGACGATGTAGAGGTGATTCGGCTCGTCCCCCTCGGCGAACACGACATCGCCGCGACGCAGGGTCGTCTCGTCGGCGAGACCCGCGACGTCATCGAGTTCGTCGTCGTTCAGGTGTTGAAAAAGGAGGGTCGACTTGAGAAGGCTGGTATCAGACATGGTCAGGCACCACACTAGTGACATGTGGCCGAGCCGTCGTATCGAGTGGACCGAATGATCGCGAATGACGATGTGGTGGATATCTGGACGATCGTGGTGGCTGCCGGATCGGGTAGCAGATTCGGCGGCCCGAAGCAGTTCTTCGATCTCAGGGGGGAGCGGGTCGTCGATCGTTCAGTGAGGATCGCGGCTGCCCACAGCGCCGGGGTCGTGGTGGTGCTGTCGGCCGAGGTGCTGGAGGAGACGGGGCCGAGCCGCTTGACTCCCGGCTCCTCCACGAGGGTTGTCGTGGTGGTCGGCTCCGACACGCGATCGGGTTCGGTGCGCGAGGGGCTCGCCGCGGTGCCGGCTGAGGCAACGGTGATCCTCGTCCACGACGGGGCCCGACCGCTCGCCACCGACGAGGTCTATGAACGGGTACTGCTGGCGGTCGCCGCCGGTGCCGATGCGGTGGTGCCGGTGGTGCCGGTCACCGACACGATCCGACGGCGGTCGGGTGGAGTGGTCGATCGGGCCGACCTGGTCGCGATCCAAACCCCCCAGGGGTTTCGGGCCGAGGCGCTGCGCGCCGCCCACGCCGCGGCCGACGATGCGACCGACGATGCCACCCTGGTCGAGGCCGGTGGTGGCCGGGTGGTGCTGGTCGACGGTGACAGCGACAACATGAAGATCACCGATCCATCGGATCTCGAGATTGCACGACTGTTGTTGGCACGACGAGGGGAGACACCATGACATCCGACACACCCGTCTCCTTCGACCCGGGTTCCGTTCCGTTCCGTGTCGGCCAGGGGTTCGACGTCCATCGCACCAGCGATGATGCCGACCGGACGCTTGTGCTCGGCGGTGTCGAGTTCCCCGGGTCGCCCGGGCTCGTCGGCCACAGCGACGCTGATGTCGTGGCTCATGCCTGTATCGACGCACTGTTGGGTGCGGCCGGGCTCGGTGACATCGGCCAGATGTTTCCCGATACAGATCCGGGGTTCTCGGACGCCGACAGCGTGGCTCTGCTCCGACGCGCCGCCGAGGCGGTGCGTTCCGCCGGCTGGGTCCCGGCCAACATCGACTGCGCAGTGGTGCTCGACCGGCCGAGGCTCGCCCCCGTGAAGGAGCAGATGCAGATCAATCTCAGCGAGGCGGTCGGCGCACCGGTCAGCGTGAAGGGACGACGCACGGAAGGCATCGGATCGCTCGGTCGGGGCGAGGGAATCGTGGCCTGGGCCGTGGCGATGGTGGTTCGATGAGCGGGCGATCCCAGGGTCACCCGAGTGGCAGGAGGAGAGGCCCTCGCCAGGCGCGGGGCTCCGCTTCGGCCAACCGAGGTGGCCCGGGTCGAGCGCCGAGCCGTGATCGGGGCAAGCAGCGCCGCCGACCGGGGCCGGGTCAACGTGGCACCTCCCCTGTGCGCCAGTCGGGGGGTGGCGGGTCGAAACGCGAGAGTTCGCTGGGTGGCGAGCACATCGAGGGTCGCCATGCCGTTCGTGAACTGCTTCTGGCCGGCACCCGTCGCACTCGGGAGGTGATTTTCAGCGGTGATCTCGATGCGGCGTCGATCCTCGACGACATCATGGATCTTGCCGACGAACACCGGGTCACGGTTCGCCAGGTTTCCCGTGGCCGTTTCGATTCGATGACCAGGACGGAAGGGGCCCAGGGAGTCTTGGCCATGGCTGAGCCTCTCCGTCCGGTCGACCTGAGCGAACTCCTGGTCGATGACACCGACGGCACGCGGCCGTTTCTCCTGCTGCTCGATGGTATAACCGACCCCGGCAATCTCGGTGCGATCCTGCGTACGGCCGAAGGCGCGGGTGTCACCGGCGTGGTGCTGCCGCGGCACCGGTCGGCGCGTGTGACCCCGACGGTGGCCAAGGCGGCAGCCGGTGCGGTCGAGTACCTTCGTATGGCACTCGTTGCCGGCCTTCCCGCGGCGATGGCGACCATGCGTGATGCTGGGGTCTGGATGGTGGGCCTCGACGCCGGCGGCGACCGCGTGATCCACGACCTGCCGGTGGCCGATGAGCCCGTGGCGCTGGTGCTCGGTGCGGAGGGGCCCGGGTTGTCGAGGTTGGTACGATCCCGATGCGACACCGTGGCATCGATTCCAGTGACGGGGGTGCTCGACTCGCTGAACGTGTCGGCCGCGGCGGCGGTGGCCTGCTTCGAGATAGCCCGTCGCCGAAGCTGACCGACGCGGCAGAGCGCTTCGGCGAGGCGAGCCCGAGACAGGAGTCGAACCTGCGACCTGCTGTTTACAAGACAGCTGCTCTACCAACTGAGCTACTCGGGCCTGACGCGTCGCCGCGCCCGACAGATGAGCGTAGAGGTGATCCGGGCGGGGATGGTCATACCCGGGGTCTCCGATCTGCAAGGCTGTGGCGATGGAACTGACGAAGCGTGATCTCGGGATACTCGAGCTGGAGCGGACCTGGTGGACCCACCCGGCATCGAGGGCACGACAGATCGCCGACACGCTCGACATCTCGCTCACTCGTTACCACGAACTACTCGACCAACTGATCGATTCTCCCGAAGCGTTGGAGCACGATCCGCTGCTCGTGCTCAGGCTGCGTAGGATGCGTGAGGATCGACGGCGGTCGCGTCGGTTCACAAAGTCGACGATCGAGGAGCACGGCTGACATGACCCCGCCCGGACGTTACGCATCATCCGACGGCTCCTTCGCGCGATCCACCGGCAACGCCGCCGCACGCGGGGCCGTCCTGATCGGTATCGCCGTCCTGATCGGCATTCTGCTCCTTTCCCAGGGATTCGACGGATCTGGTGGCGCACCGAGTGCCGCCACCGTCACGACCACCACTGCTTCGACCGGCACCGGCACGACGGTCGCCACCGTCACGACCACCACATTGGCCAACTCCGGCGACACGACGGCGACCACCGTTGCTCCGGTAACCGCATCCGTCCGGCCGCCCGGCGAGGTCAAGGTGGTTGTTGCCAACGGCACCGGTGTGAAGGGTGCCGCCGGGGTGGCGAGGGATCAGCTCACCGCGGCCGGCTATGTAGCCGAGGCCAAGAACGCCGTCACCGTCCCGACCGAACTTTCGACCGTCTACTACGTCGACGGATACGCCGAGGAGGCCAAGGCCGTGGCGTCGACGCTCGGCGGAACGGCATCTTTGCTGCGGGCGGCCCCGGCCGACCCCCTTGCTCTGATCAAGTCGCCGACCGGGATCGAGGGTTTCAACATCTTCGTGATCCTCGGCGCCGATAACGCGATCAGCTGAGAATGCGTCAGGATGCGAGCGGTGCTCCGTTGAGGACGACCGTTCACGATCCGGTGGCCCTGTTCGCCTCGGCCCCTTCGAACGCCGGGCTGTTCCTCGACTTCGACGGTGTATTGGCCGATATCTCCCATGTGTCGAACGGTGCGGTGGTGCGTCCGGGCATCCCCGCTCTGTTGTCGTCGCTGCACGAGAAGCTGGGCCGGGTGGCGATCATCTCCGGTCGACCGGTTCACTACCTGGCCGGGATGATCCCGGTCGAAGTCGACATCGTCGGGTTGTACGGCCTCGAGTGGCGTTCGGGCGGCGAGATCCGCAGCCTGAGCGAAGCCGAGGGATGGCGTTGCGTGGTCGGAGACCTGGCCGAGGCGGCGATCGCCGAGTTCGGTGAGGCGATGGTCGAGCACAAGGGACTTTCGCTCACCATCCACTATCGAGGCGATCATGATCGGGCCGAGACGATTCGTCGCTGGGTCGAGCAGCAGTCGGCCGCAACCGGCGTCGAGGGGCGCGTCGCCAAGCAGTCGTTCGAGCTTCACCCGCCGGTCAGTCGCGACAAGGGCACGGTCATTCTCGAGCTGGCCGACGCCCTCGATCCGGTGGCCTTCGTCGGTGACGATGTGGGTGACCTTCCGGCCTTCGACGGTCTCGACGTGCTGGCCCGCCGGGGTGTCACCACCATGCGTGTGGTCGTCGAGTCCGACGAGTCACCGCGCGAGATGATCGACCGGGCCGATCATGTGGTCGCGGGCCCCGAGGGCGCGGAGCTGATGCTCCGCCGACTCGTCGAGTCGCTCGGCCAGGACCGCTCGGCGGCACGGAGCTGATCGGACAGCCAGTCGGCGGGGGCACGGCTGAGCGCCCGTTGCCGTAGCTCCGTGGCCGCAACCGCACGTTGCGCCGGGGTCCGGTCGAGGGCGGTGGCGAGGGCGCGTGCCTGTTCTTCGATGTCGTAGGGGTTGACCGAGATCACAGCACCATCGAGTTCGTCGTGGATGCCCGCCTCGCGGCTGAGGATGAGTGTGCCTTGGCGTTCGTTGACGATCGGGCCTTCCTTGGCCACCAGGTTGAGCCCGTCGCGGATCGGGTTGACGAGCAACACGTCGTAGCGGCGAAGATGGGCCACCGAGCGGGGGAAGTCGTCGGCCATGTCGAGCTCCACGGGCGTCCAGCCGGGCGCGTCCCATCTCCGGTTGACGACATCGGCCAGCGCCTCGACTTCTTGACGGTAGGCCAGATACTCGGGCAGGCCCTCGCGGCTCGGGTAGCCGAGAGATCGGAACACGACCCGGCCCCTCAGATCGGGTCGGGCCGCGAGCATCGTGTCGTAGGAGCGCAGGCCGCGCAGGAGGTTCTTCGACAGTTCGATCCGATCAACCCGCAGAATCATCTGCCGATCGCCGACCGTCCGTTCGATGTCGGCCACGGCGGCCTGACACGCGGTACCGCCGGCGATGGCCGCGATGCTGTGGGCGTCGGGAGCAAGCGGGGCCACGAAAGTCGGCGGGTGTCGCCCGATGGTGTCGAGGCACGAGGCCTCAAAATCGGCCGCCCATCGTCGTGAATGGAAGCCGCAGGCGTGGTGAGCCGCCATGCCCTCGAGTAGTTCGGCGGCCGCGCCGTGGGGGAGCACCCGCATCTGCATCGGGGGCGCGAACGGGGTGTGGGAGAAGTGGACGGTGGTGAGGTCGGGACGGCGTTGGCTCAGGGTCGGTCCGAGCAGTGTGAGGTGGTAGTCCTGAATGAGCACAATGGAGTCGTCGGGCGCCTCGTCGACGACCACATCGGCGAACGACCGGTTGTAGGAGCGATACGAGGCCCACGCTTCATGCCATCCCGAATCGATTACCGGACGGCGACTCAGGTCGTGGAGCCCGTGGTGCAGGAACCACAGAGTCGAGTTGCAGATGACGTCGTAGGCCTGTCGCAGAACCAGTGGGTCGATGGCGAGTGTGCGCACGCGAAGGCCATCGGCTTCGATGATGCCCCCGGCCGACGCGGCGCGGTCGCCGTCGCTCAACGCCGCGGCGATCCAAGTGGTGTCGGTGCCGGCGACGAGCGGAGCGAGGCCCGACACCAGCCCACCGGCACCCCGCCGGGCGGTGAGGCCCCCGGCGGTCCTGGTGAACGAGAGCGGTCCACGGTTCGACACGAGTACCACTGGGCGGTCCACTCCGGCAACGCTAATCGTCGGCGGGGGTCTGCTGTGCGACGATGGTGGGATGCGAGTTGTGGCGTGTCCCGACAAGTTCCGTGGCACGGTGGGTGCTGTGGACGCCACCGCGGCGATCGCCGCGGCGGTCGAGTCGAGGGGCGGCGAATGTGTGCGGGTCCCGATGGCCGATGGGGGCGAGGGCACGCTCGACGCCCTTGGAGGCCCCAATCGTTCGAGCGTTGTCACCGGTCCGCTCGGAGAGCCGGTGGAGGCCGCTTGGCGGTTGAGCCGCGGGGTCGCGGTCATCGAGATGGCGAGGGCCTCGGGTCTGACGCTCGCCGGACACGCCGAGGGAAACCATCCCCTGGAGGCCACCACCTTCGGAACCGGTGAGTTGATTTCCGAGGCGGTGGCGGCCGGAGCGAAGCAGGTGATCGTCGGGGTGGGTGGCTCGGCCACCACCGACGGCGGGTTCGGGGCCATCAGGGCGATGTCGCCGCTGAGCCGCTTCCGGGGCGTCGACCTGGAGATCGCGTGCGACGTGGAGACGCTGTTCGTCGATGCCGCAGAGGTCTACGGACCCCAGAAGGGAGCGTCGAGCGCACAGGTGGAGATGCTGCGCCGGCGACTCGTCCGTCTGGTCGATGTCTACTTCGGTGAGCACGGTGTGTCGGTCGGCGATGTGGTCGGTTCGGGAGCGGCCGGCGGTCTGGCCGGAGGGCTGTTGGTGGCCGGCGCCGAGCTGAGTCCCGGCTTCGAACTGATCGCCGACGTCGTCGGGCTGCACGAGGCGATCGAGGGGGCCGATCTCGTGATCACCGGCGAGGGCCGGCTCGACGCATCCTCGTTCCGGGGCAAGGTGGTCGGTGGAGTGGATTCGTTGGCGGCCGAGTCGGGCGTGCCGGTGGTGGCGGTGGTCGGCTCATGTGCTCTGTCCGTGGCCGGACTGATCGAAGTGGTCGACCTGACCGAGCGCTTCGGAGCTGATGAGGCAACAGGATCGACGCTCGAGTGCATCGAGATCGCGGTGGGCGAGATCATCGACCGGTGGCGACAGCCGGATACGGGGTTCAGCGGTTGGCTTTGACCGAGACGACCCACCCGGCGATACCCAGCAGCACCACCACGGTGAGAATCAGTTTCACCACGCCGATGATCGACACGAACAACCACTGGACGAGTGTGATCGCGCCGAAGGCCGCCAATGCCACCACCACCGTCGTTGCCGGAGCGGGCAGGCGTCGGCGCTGCGGTTTGTTGCGGTGCTTTTCGATGGCCACGGCATCAGACTACGGGCATACGGGGAGTCATGCCCACCGATTCTCGATACGATCGGTCGGGATTCGACGTCTTCGAGGTGACAACATGAGCGTGATCGTCAGAGTCCCAACCACCCTGCGGACACTCACCGCCGGCGAGTCCGAGGTTTCGGTCGAGGGGTCCTCGGTCGCCGCCGTGCTCGATTCACTCGAGTCGTCCCATCCGGGATTCCGCGAGCGCATCCTCGATGAGGACGGCAATCTCCGCCGTTTCGTCAATGTTTTCGTGAGCGACGACGACGTCAGATTCCTCGACGGTCTGGCCACGGCGGTGCCCGACGGCGAGACGGTGAGCATCGTGCCGGCGGTCGCGGGGGGCTGAGTTCCCCAAACTGCAGATTCCGGTTGTGATCCAGCGGCGCGCGGGATTGAATTGGCAGTCGAGGCACGAGAGTGCCAACGACCGTCGACCCACCCGGGTCATCGCCTCCGGAGGAACGATGCCGAAAACCATTCAATTCGACGAACAGGCCCGCCGTGGCCTCGAGCGGGGCATGAACCAGCTCGCCGATGCCGTTCGTGTGACCCTCGGCCCCAAGGGGCGCAATGTGGTCCTCGAGAAAAAGTGGGGTGCCCCCACCATCACCAACGACGGTGTGTCGATTGCCAAGGAGATCGATCTCGAAGATCCCTACGAGCGCATCGGCGCCGAGTTGGTCAAGGAGGTCGCCAAGAAGACCGACGACGTCGCCGGAGACGGCACCACCACCGCCACCGTGTTGGCGTGGGCCATGGTCCGTGAGGGTCTCCGCAACGTGGCGGCAGGCGCCAACCCGATGTCGATCAAGCGTGGAATCGAGGCCGCGGTCGAGGCCGCGGTCGAGTCGATCCACGATCAGTCCGAGGATGTCTCCGAGGACAAGGAACAGATCGCCAACGTCGCCGCCATCTCGGCCGCCGACCCGGAGATCGGTGAGATCATCGCCGAGGCGCTCGACAAGGTCGGCAAGGACGGCGTGATCACCGTCGAGGAGGGCCAGACCTTCGGCCTCGAGATGGACCTCGTCGAGGGGATGCGGTTCGACAAGGGCTACATCTCCCCCTATTTCGTGACCGACGCCGAGCGTATGGAGTCCGTCCTTGAGGATCCCTATGTCCTTCTGGTCGGCACCAAGGTCACCGCGGTGCGCGATCTCGTGCCGGTCCTCGAGAAGGTCATGCAGGCGGCCAAGCCGTTGATGATAGTGGCCGAGAACGTGGAGGGCGAGGCTCTGGCCACGCTGGTCGTCAACAAGATCCGCGGCACCTTCACCTCGGTGTCGGTCAAGGCTCCCGGCTTCGGTGAACGCCGCAAGGCCATGTTGCAGGACCTGGCGATTCTCAGCGGTGGCCAGGTCATCTCCGAAGAGGTCGGCCTCAAACTCGAGGGGGTCACCCTCGACATGTTGGGTCGGGCCCGCAAGATCGTGGTCACCAAGGACGAGACCACCATCATCGAGGGTGCCGGCGATGCCGCCGACGTCGCCGGTCGTATCAACCAGATCAAGGCCGAGATCGACAACACCGACTCCGACTACGACCGCGAGAAGCTTCAGGAACGACTGGCCAAGCTGTCGGGTGGTGTGGCGATCCTCAAGGTCGGTGCGGCCACCGAGGTGGAGCTGAAGGAGAAGAAGCACCGCATCGAAGACGCGGTTTCCACCACCAAGGCGGCCATCGAAGAGGGTGTCGTTGCCGGCGGCGGTGTCACGCTGCTCAGGGCCCAGGCTTCGGTCGAGGCTCTCGCCGGGTCAACCGAGGATCCCGACGAGAGCGTCGGTGTGAAGATCGTCGCCAAGGCGCTCGAAGCTCCGCTCCACCAGATCGCCGTCAACGCCGGCTTGGAGGGTGGCGTCATCGTCGAGAAGGTGCGCAACCTCGAGGGCTCCAACGGCCTCGACGCTGCCACCGGCGAATACATCGACCTGATGGCTGCCGGCATCATCGATGCCGCCAAGGTCACGCGCTCCGCTCTGCAGAACGCCGGTTCGATAGCCGCGCTGTTCCTCACCACCGAGGCGGTCGTGGCCGACGCCCCCGACAATGCGGCAGGCGGCGGTATGCCCGATATGGACTTCTGAGCCGACCGGCTCTGTGATCCGAGACTTCCGCTCCGGCGGGGCCCACGACCGGTGTCGCGAGGCTCCGCCGGAGCACTTTTCGGTCGAGGCCTTGGGTAGCCGCTAGCTTCGGCACCATGTCGAACGGAACTGCTCTGCACCCCGACTGCCTCGCACTCGCCTGCCTGCTCGGCACGTGGAAGGGAGAGGGGGTGGGTCACTACCCGACGATCGACAGTTTCCGCTATATCGAGGAACTCACGTTTGCCCATGTGGGCAAGCCGTTTCTGTCGATGAACCAGCGCACCCGGGACGCGGTGGGTGACGGCTCGGTCGAACTGGTGGTGGCCCAGCCATCAGGAATAGTCGAGGTCGATGTTGCCCAGACAACAACCTCGGACGATGGCCTGGAGATCGACCTGAGATCGATCCGCGTCGCGATGACTCCATCGGCCAAGGAGGTGACCGAACTCAGACGGCTCGTCGTTGTCACGGGCGATGACATACGCAGTGAGATGTGGATGGCCGCGGTCGGCCAACCGATGT
>QIIW01000152.1 GCA_003231645.1 Acidimicrobiia bacterium
CAGGCCGAGATCGAGCGCCGCGACCTTGACCGGGCTCGGTTGGGGTTCGCCACGACGGCTGCGACGGGCATCGGGGCGCGACACGACGAGTGGAATCTCGTAACCGGCCTCGTGCAGTGCCACCAGGGGCGACACCGCAAGTTCAGGCGTCCCCATGTAGACGACCCGGCGGATGCGTGCCGGCGGAACGACGGTCACTGCAGGCGCAATCCCAGGCCGCCCGGTCGTTTCCGGTCGACACCGATCTGCAGGTCCCGCAGGGTGGCGAGTGCCTCCTTGCGGGTGTCGGGATCGAGCCGATCGACTAGCAGGACACCCTCGAGGTGGTCGAGTTCGTGCTGGAACATACGAGCCTCGAACTCGTCGGCCTCGTAGGAGACCTCGTTGCCATCAAGGTCACGACCCACGATGTGAATACGTTTGGGCCTCACGATCTCCCAGGACAGGCCGGGCACCGACAGACAACCCTCATCGAAGGTCCACTCACCGTCGGATTCGATCAGCTCCGGGTTGATCATGGCGTTGGGGCCGTCGCCGAGATCCCACACGAAAAGCTTCTTCTGCACACCGATCTGAGGAGCGGCGACACCGATGCCGGGCGCCTCGTACATCGTCTCGATCATGTCGTCGACCATACGCACCAGCGCCCCATCGACCTCGGTGACGTCGCGAGCCCGCTGGCGCAGCACGGGATCCCCGATGATACGGATGTCGTAGCTGGCCATGGACGAAGGATAGCTAAGCCGCCGCTACCGTCGTCGGGGTGGAGCCCACGGATCGCGGCCCACGAGCCGCGCACTACTTCGACAACGACCCGACCGTGCCCTCCGAGCCGCGCTCGGTCGACATCACGCTTCCCGATCTGAGCCTGAGGTTGTCGTCCGACCGTGGGATCTTCTCGGCCGACCACCTCGACGCCGGAACCAAGCTGCTGCTGATGGAGGCGCCGCCCATCACCGAAACCGATCGACTGGTGCTCGACATCGGCTGCGGGTGGGGTCCGATCACCTGTGTGACCGCCGCCAGAGCCCCCCGGGCCGTGGTGTGGGCGGTCGACATCAACGAACGGGCCCGCCACCTCACCGAAGCCAACGCCGCCGCCCTCGGGCTCACGGCGCGTGTCCACGTGTGCGCCCCCGATGACGTCCCGGCCGACCTGCGCTTCGACCGGATCCTCTCGAATCCGCCGATCCGTGTCGGCAAAGCCGCGCTCCACGCGCTGCTCACCCACTGGCTCGGTGCCCTTGCCCCGTCCGGAGTCGCCCACCTGGTCGTCCAGAAGCACCTCGGGAGCGACTCGCTGGCGAAATGGCTGCAACGGCGGGGTCATCGGGTCGACAGGATCTCGAGTCGCGCCGGCTACCGCATACTCGAGGTGGCAGGTCCCACGAGAAGCAGACCGACGTGAGCCAGCTCGACGGTACCGGAATGAAGCGCCTTCATCGTGAGTGGCGCCGCCGTACCACCGGGCGGGTGGCATTGATACTGGACGGCGTGCAGAACCCCTTCAACGTGGGCTCGATAGTGCGCACCGCGGCGGCCGAGCGGATCGACCACATCTGGATCGCCGGCGGCACCCCACCGTCTCACGACAAGGTCAACAAGACCGCGCTCGGCACCGCCCGCTTCCTGACCTGGACCGAGGTCGACACCGGGCCCGAGGCGGTTGCTGCGGCCTCGAACTCGGGGTATCGGACCATCGCCGTCGAACTCACCACCGATGCCGTCCCGATCCACGAAGTCGAGATGGGTACCGACGTGGCCCTGGTGATCGGCCACGAGGACCGCGGCGTCACCCCGGCCACGCTCGCGGTGTGCGATGCCGTGGCGTTCATTCCCCAGCTCGGGAAGGTCGGTTCGCTCAACGTCGCGGCCGCCACGTCGATCGCCATCTACGAAGCCCGGCGACGGGCCTGGTCGACCTGAGCGTCGCTAGCTTGTCAATCATGTCGGAACGAGCACCACGCCAACCGCTGCGAACGATCGACTGGGTCGACGATCACATCCGACTGATCGACCAGACGCTACTTCCCGACGAACTCACCCACCTCGACATCGTCACCGTCGAGCAGCTCGTCGACTCGATCTCACGACTTGCGGTGCGCGGTGCCCCGGCCCTCGGCGTGGCCGGAGGCTTCGGTGTGGCGCTGGCGCTGTCCACGATCGGGCCCGAGAATCTCGGCCCGGCCATCAACTCGATCCGTCACGCCCGGCCGACAGCGGTGAACCTGGCCCGGGGTGTGGATCGTGTGTCGGCACTCGTGCCCGACGGCTTCGACGCCGTCCTGGCCGAGGCGGTGCGGCTGAGAGACCAGGAGATCGCCGCCTCGATCAGCATGGGCGAGCTGGGCGCCAACCTGGTCGAGGAACTTGTCGGCAGCCGTGCGATCCGAGCCATGACCATCTGCAACACCGGTGGCCTCGCCACCGTCGAGCGCGGCACAGCACTGGCGGTCATCCGGACGCTCCACGAACGCTCCCGACTCTCTGAGGCCCTGCCGATCGAGACCCGGCCGCTGCTGCAGGGAGCCCGCCTCACCACCTGGGAGCTGCAACGAATGGGCGCACCGTTTCGGCTGCTGGTCGATTCCGCCGGTCCGTCAGTGCTGGCACGCGGGCTCGCCGACGTGGTCCTGATCGGGGCCGACCGCATCGCCGCCAACGGCGACACCGCCAACAAGATCGGTTCCTACTCACTTGCCCTGGGCGCGGCACGAGCCGGTGTCCCGTTCGTCGTGGTCGCGCCCGAGACCACCGTCGATGAGGCCACGGCCACCGGCGCCGACATCGAGATCGAGGACCGCGGACCGGCCGAAGTCCGTGAGATACACGGCTGCCGCATCACTCCGGCTGGTGTCGACGCCCTCAATCCGGCCTTCGATGTCACTCCCGTCGATCTGATCACCGCGATCGTCACCGATCGGCGGGTCGTACGGTTCGATCAGCGCACCGTCACCGACGAGAAACCGGACGGGGATATGGTCGGAGTTCACCCGTTCGACGAGGAGCCATGAACGACCTCTGGGACAGCACCGCGGCCGCCGCGTGCACGACCACTCTCGACGAATGCGTCTACGGCTCCCGCCTCCTGGGAAGCGACCCCGACCTGGTGCTGCACGGCGGCGGCAACACCTCGGTGAAGGCGCCATGGATCGACGTGACCGGCAGGCAGATCGAGGCCCTCTGGGTGAAGGGAAGCGGCTGGGATCTGGCCACCATCGAGACCCGCGGATTCACCCCCCTTCCCCTCGACCGGCTGCTCGAATTGGCACGCCTCGACGAATTGTCCGACCCCGATATGGTGGCCGCCCTGGCCGCGGCCAAACTCGACCCCGCCGCGCCACAACCGAGCATCGAGACCCTGCTCCACGCCCGGCTCCCTCATCGTGCTGTACAACACAGCCACGCCGACGCCATCATCTCGCTGACCAATCTGCATGACGGCGAGCACCGTATTCGTGACCTCTACGGCGACCGAGTGATCGTGGTTCCCTACGTGATGCCGGGTTTCGACCTCGCCCGGGCGGTCGGCGGGTGCTGGGAACGCCAGGCCCAGGCCGCCACCATCGGCATGGTTCTTCTCAACCACGGGCTGTTCACCTTCGGCGACACCACACAGGAGGCCTACCAACGCCACCACCAGCTGATCGAGATGGCCGAGCAGATCCTTGGATCCGAGCCCGAACGCTCACCGCACGCCCCCGCCACCGCAGCCCGTCCGGCGACTGATCCGATCGACATCGCCCGCATCAGGCGCGACATCTCACGTCACGCCGGTCGCCCGATGATCGTGCGCAGAGACGCATCGGACGAGGTGTACCAATTCGTCGGTCGCGCCGATCTCGAAGCCGCCACCCAGCAGGGCCCGCTCACCCCCGACCATGTCATCCACACCAAGCCGTGGCCGCTGACAGGTCGCGATGTCGATGACTACGCCGTCCGCTACGGCGCCTACTTCGAAGCCAACCGCTGCCGTGTCGACACCGACCTCCGGATGCTCGACCCGGCGCCACGCGTCGTGCTCGACACCGAACTGGGGATGCTCGCCGCCGGCATCGACGTCAGGCGGGCCGGTATCGTCGCCGACATCTACCGCCACTCGATGAGGGTGATCTCACGCGCCCAGGACCGCTTCGGCGGCTACGTCGCACTACCGGCCGGCGCGCTCTTCGACGTCGAATACTGGGATCTCGAGCAGGCCAAGCTTCGTCGATCCGGGGAGCCGCCCGAGATGACCGGCCGGGTCGCGCTCGTCACCGGTGCCGCGTCCGGGATCGGAAGGGGATGCGCAAGCGAGTTCCTCCGACGGGGTGCCGCCGTGGTCGGGCTCGATCTCAGCGTCGGGGTGGCCGACGGGTTCGACTCGGACGCGTGGCTCGGTCTCGAGGCCGACGTCACCGACCCGGCCGCGGTGAATCGTGCCATCTCGACCGCCATCGACCATTTCGGCGGCATCGACATGCTCGTTCTGTCGGCCGGCGTGTTCGGTCGTTCGCAGCCGATCGCCGAGATCGACCCCGATGAGTGGTCGAGGGTGATGACCGTCAACCTCGACGCCAACGCCGCGACCATGGCCGCCGTCCATCCGTATCTCACCCTCGCCCCCGACGGCGGAAGCGTCGTGGTGATCGCGTCGAAAAACGTGCCGGCTCCGGGTCCCGGCGCCGCGGCGTACTCGGCATCGAAGGCCGCCCTCACACAATTGGCCCGGGTCGCCGCGCTCGAATGGGCGTCGGAGCGGATCAGGGTCAACTGTGTGCACCCCGACGCCGTGTTCGACACCGGTCTGTGGTCCCACGACGTGCTCTCCGAGAGGGCGGCCCACTACGGCCTCACCGTCGACGGGTACAAACGCCGCAACCTGCTCTCGGTCGAGATCACCTCGGCCACGGTCGGACGTCTGGTGGCCGAACTCTGCGGGGAGACCTTCCGGGCCACGACCGGCGCGCAGATACCCGTCGACGGCGGCAACGAGCGGGTCATCTGATATGCCCGCGATCCAGCCGATCACCAAGCTCCCCGTGGGCCGGGTGCCGGGTCGGGTGCTCGTCGTCGGCGATCCGGCGCGGGTGGACCTCGTCACCCGGCGGCTCGAGAACGCCCGTGAGTTGGCGTCCAGTCGTGAGTACGTCACCTGGATCGGCGACTATGAGGGCACCACGGTGGCGGTCACGTCCCACGGGGTCGGTACGTCGGGGGCGGCGGTCTGTTTCGAGGAACTGATCAGGGCCGGGGCGACCAGGCTCGTCCGTGCCGGCACCGCCGGTGGACTCCAGCCCGAGGTGACCGATGGCGATCTTGTCGTGGCCACCGGAGCGATTCGCGACGACGGCGTCACCCGCGGTCTCGTACCGCCCGAATATCCGGCCGTGGCCGACCACGGCGTCGTGGTCGCGCTTCTCGACGCGGCCGACCGTTCACCGGGCAACACCATGCGATCGACACATGCCGGCGTCGTGCTGAGTTCCGACGTCTTCTACCACCACGACGTCCTCGGTTCGAATCTCGATCTCTGGCAACGAGCCGGTGCCGTGGCCGTGGAGATGGAGTGCTCGGCTCTGTTCGTGGTTGCCGCCCTGCACGGTGCCGAGGCGGGAGCGATCCTCGCCATCGACGGGAATCCTCTCGAGGCGAGCGATGCTTCGATGGACGGCTACGACCCCGACCGCCTGGTCGTGTCCCAGGCGGTCGATTCGATGCTCGATGTCGCCCTTCAAGCCCTCGTGGGTTGATCGGGGAGTCAACCCGGCGCTCTGGCCGTTCGGCACGCCTTCACGATGGCATCGTCGAGACCGTCCGGATCGCCCAGAAACGAGAGGTTGCACTCGAGATAGCGATCGGCGCCATCCCGGAACACCGCGACGGCCACGATGGTCTGTCCGCCCGAAGCCTTCGCTCGCATGACATGGGCGTTGCCCTCGTCGGTCTCGACCAAGTCCGAGAGGACGGTGCCCTCATCGGCCCGTGCGCGGGTGAATGTCTCCAGACGCCGACCGATCGCCCACCACTCGTCGAGTGATCTGGAAGCGCAGCCGTCGGCTCCACAGGACCACACCGTCGACCGTCGTGACCGGGTCGAGCGCCGGGCCCGGCTCGCCTGCTGTCACCACGAGATACCCACCGACCGCGGCCAGAACAGAGAGCACAAGCAACGGTGCGAAGCATTTCACGGCGGTCATACTCGCAGCGGATCGACCTCGATCCTCAGCCTGGCGGCGGGGCGGGTCGCGGCCTGAAGTGCGTCGAGGAGCGGATCGTGACTCGCCGAACGCAGCAACCACCGACCGTCGAGAGGGCCACGGACATCCACACCGGGCGGTCGGCCGAGCCCCTGGATGAATTCGGCGCCACCTGCCCCGCTCACCAGGGCCTCGGCGCCGTAGGGAGGAATCCCGATCTCACGGCGTCGGTCACGCTCGGCCGTGGCCACAATCGACGGATCGGCTCGCACCGCGGCCCGCACCACCGCATGTTCCGGCATTCGGGTCTGGATGAGGATTCGGCCACCGGTCGTGCGGGACCCCACCAGCCTTGCCGCTCTCGCCACCAGCGCCAAGGCCTGTTCCGACACCCGTTGACGCGCAATGAGCAATTCCTGATCAAAATCGAGAAACACCACGAGATCGGCCGAGTCGACCCTGTGGAGCGCGGCCTCGGTGCCGATAACGACACGGCTCGTGGGTCGACCCTCGGATTCGGCCGTGACCTCGTCGACATCATCGCCAACCATGGCCGCCAATTCCTCACGTGCTCGGGCCACCCCCGGGCGAAGGTTTCGCAGCGTCGTCGACCCGCACGCCGAACACACCACCGGCCGGGTCTCCGAACCGTCGTAGGACTCCAGCATCGTGTCCACCAGTGCCATCGGGAATCGTCCGTCGGCCGTGCGGACGAGCTCGCCACAGGTGGCACAGGCCAGCAGTCGCGACCGTCCCTTCCGGTTGAGTACACACACCACCCGCCCATCGCTCCGGATCCGTCCGGTCAGTCCTTCGGCGAACAGGCCGCCCCGGGTGGGGTCCTCGTCGCGCCGGTCGAGCACTTCGACGGTCGGCCAGCCGTCGCGTTCCGCCGACCGTGGCGGACGGAACAGCTTTCCGGCCCTCAGCGCCTCGAGCGTCGGTACGGGTGATGTCAGAACCACCGGTGCGCCGCCGCGGCGACGGGCGCGCTCAAGGACGACCTCACGGGCGTGCCAGGTCGGCATGCGCTCGTTCTTGAGCGCCTCGTCGTGCTCGTCCACCACGACCGCCGCCGCCAGGTTCGCCATTGGCATCCACGCCGCGGCGCGAGTGCCGACCACGGTGGCGCCCGCGGCGGCGAGGGCCCAGTCGTCGGGGCCGAGAGCCACCGTGACACCGGCACGACGCAAGGCGAGGGCCAACCTGCGAGCACCCGCCTGATCGGGGACGACGATCAGCGCGTCACCAAGCCGGCAAGCCGCCATGGCAACGGGCGCCATGTCGTGGGCCGGAGGAACCCTGACCACCGCAGTTCCGCAACGAAAGGCCTCGTCGAACACGCCGGTCGGCCCCGGCGGCACCGACCCACGCCGCGAGATCGATGGCACACCCGCGATCATCCTCGGAGGCGAGGCGGCCCGGAGAAAAGCGACCCGCCGCCCCGACCAACGCCGGGCCGCCCAACTCGACAGGTCCATCATGTCGGAATCCGGGCCCGACCACTCAGCTTGGTCAACTCCGCGAGCTTCACCCCATGGGGCGGCTCTACGTCGACAGCCGTGACCCAGCCGGCCACCCGTCTACCGTGCAACACCACCCTGACCATCGAGCCGACCGTCACACGGGCGCCTCGGCCGTCGGCCATCCACGATTCGGGGATCAGGTAATCGAACTCACGGTCGATAGCCCCGACATCGGGGATGATGCGAACGACCCGACCCCAGGGTCGGGCCGGGATCGGATCGGTGTCGCTCAGATCGGGCGCGGCTCGGCCGGGGATCAGGCTCTGTTGGTCGACATCGCTCAGAGTCCGAGAGCCGACTTGATGTCGTCGACGCGGTCGGTGCGCTCCCATGGGAACATTCCGTCGTCGGTGTGACGGCCGAAGTGACCGTAGGCGGCCGTTGCCCTGTAGATCGGCCGACGCAGATCAAGGTCGCGCAGAATCGCGGCCGGACGCAGATCGAACACGTCGTCGACAGCCTTCTCGATTGCCTGGCGGTCGACAATCTCGGTGCCGAACGTCTCGACGAACACCGACACCGGATGAGCCATACCGATCGCGTATGCGACCTGGACCTCGCAACGAGTGGCCGCACCGGAAGCGACGACGTTCTTCGCGACCCAACGGGTGGCGTAGGCGGCCGAGCGGTCGACCTTCGACGGGTCCTTGCCGGAGAATGCGCCACCGCCGTGGCGAGCCATGCCACCGTAGGTGTCGACGATGATCTTGCGCCCGGTGAGGCCCGCGTCACCGACCGGGCCGCCGATCACGAAGCGACCGGTGGGGTTGACGAAGACCTCGTAGTCGTCGTCGGCGAACTCGGCCGGTATCACGGGACGGATCACGTGCTCGATCAAATCGGGGCGGATCATGGTGTCGCGATCGATCCCGTCGTTGTGCTGGGTCGATACCAGCACGGTCTTCAGACGCACCGGCCGGTGGCCTTCGTATTCGAAGGTGACCTGTGTCTTGGCGTCGGGCCTGAGGTAAGGGATGGTGCCGGCCTTGCGGACCTCGGCGTGACGCTCGGCCATCCGATGGGCGAGATGGATCGGCAACGGCATGAGCACATCGGTCTCGTCGGAGGCGTAGCCGAACATCATTCCCTGGTCGCCAGCGCCCTGCCGGTCGAGCTGGTCTTCCTCCCCGGCGCGACCGCTGCGCACCTCCTCGGAGTCGTTGACGCCCTGGGCGATGTCGGGCGACTGCTCATCGATGGCGATCATGACGCCACAGGTGTTGCCGTCGTAGCCGAACGCCTCACGGTCGTAGCCGATCTCGCAGATCGTCCTGCGAACGGTTCCCGGGATGTCGACGTAGGCCTCGGTGGTGATCTCACCGGCCACCATGGCCAGCCCGGTGGTGACCATCGTCTCGCAGGCGACCCGACTCATCGGGTCCTGTTCGAGCATGGCATCGAGAATGGCGTCGGAGATCTGGTCGGCCATCTTGTCGGGATGACCTTCAGAGACGCTCTCTGAGGTGAAAGTCCAACGTGTCACTCTTACTCCTGCTTTCCGGGTTCGCGGCCGGCGATGTCGACAGCCGCGTTGATCACCATGCGCGCCACTTCGCGCTTGTCGCACATCGGTACATGATGCCTTGAACCGTCGGCCATGAGCACAACGACCTCATTTGTGTCGAACCCGAACCCGGCGCCTGGCTTCGACACGTCGTTGGCCACGATCACGTCGAGGTTCTTGCCGACGAGCTTGGCGGCGGCGTTGGCTTCGAGGTCGTCGGTCTCGGCGGCGAATCCGACCAGTACCTGACCGGCGGGTTTGGAGGCTCCCATGGCGGCGAGGATGTCGACGGTGGGCACCAGAACGAACTCGGGAACGCCATCGCTCTTCTTGATCTTGTGGTCACTCGACCCGGCCGTCTTGAAGTCGGCCACGGCTGCCGCCATGATCACCAGGTCGGAGGTCGGGGCGTGGAGCGAACATGCTTCTGCCATCTCCTCGGCCGTCTCGACCGCGATCACCGACACCGCCTCGGGTGCCGTGTCGGGTCTGGTGGTGACGAGAACGACATCGGCCCCGCGGGCTTTTGCCTCGAGCGCCACGGCGTGACCCTGCTTTCCCGACGAACGATTTCCTATGAACCTCACCGCATCGATGGGCTCGCGCGTGCCACCCGCGGTGACCAGGACCTTCATGCCCACGAGATCGAGCGGATGGGCGGCACCCGTGGCCCGTTCGACCGCCGACACGATGTCGGCCAGTGCAGCGAGGCGACCGGGCCCGAGGTCGCCCCCGGCCAAGCGGCCACTCTCGGGAGGCACCACGATCACGCCGCGCGAGGCGAGCACCTCGATGTTCTCCCGGACCGAGGGCTGCTCCCACATTTCGGTGTGCATCGCCGGGCAGACGACCAGCGGGGCGCGGGTCGCCAGAATGGTGGCGGTGAGCAGATCGCCCGAACGGCCGGTGCGGATGTCGGATATCACACGGGCCGTGGCCGGGCAGACGACGACGACGTCGGCGGACCGGGCAATGCTGGTGTGGGGAATCGGGGACGACGAGTCGTCGAACATCGACATGTGAGCCGGCTCGCCGGCGAGGGCGGAAAACGTGGTTGGCCCCACCATTCGACAGGCCGAATCGGTGAGGACCGGAATCACGTGGGCCCCGGCATCGACCAGACGCCGACACACCTCAACCGCCTTGTAGGCCGCGATACCGCCGGTCACTCCGAGAACTACACGCCTACCAGCCAGGTTGCTCATGGCAGCCGACGCCGGATCCGGGTCAGGCGCTCTCGTCGGTGCCGGAAGCTCCAGCGGCCCCCGACTCTTCATCCGACGGCTCTTCGACGACGGCGTCGGGATCGATATCGACCGCCACGATCTTGCCGGCCGCGATCTCCTCGAATGCGATCGACAGCGGACGCGACGCCGTGGAGGTGACCTGTGGTGGCACGCTCGAACCGATGCCCTCCTTGAGCTGGCCGACATAGTCGGTTATCTCACGGCTGCGCCTCGACGACAACGCGACCAGTCGGAACTTGGATCCGGCCTTTTCGAGAAGCTCCTCGATCGGGGGGTTCATCATTGTGTCGTAGCCGTGCGCCATGACGTGCCTCTCAGTGGAACCGAATCGACCGACAGACGAGCCGGACGGGCTGTCAGGCTAACAGGATGCCGCCCGGGCGCGGCGGCCCTTGATCAGACCCTCTATCTCGCACACCGCCCTCTCGAGATCGTCGTTGATGATGATCTCACAACCCAACTCATCGGCGAGGGCCTTCTCTTCTTCCGCCTTGGCCAGCCGAGCCGACACCTTCTCATCGGGGTCGCCGCGCCCGCGCAGGCGATCCTCCTGGTGCCGCCGGCTGGGAGCGTCGACGAAAACCAGAAGGGCGTCGGGATACCGGCGCGCCACCTGCTGGGCACCGTGGACGTCGATCTCGAACACGACATCGTGACCGGGGGGTGGATCGGGCCTCGGCGTGCCCTGCATGTAGTCGAGGAACTCCACCCATTCCAGGAACCCGTCGACAGCTATGTGGGCCTCGAACAGTTCGCGGTTGGTGAAGTGGTAGGCCTCCATCGATTCACCCGGACGCCTGGCGCGCGTGGTCCAGCTACGTGACAACCAGAGTCGGGGGTCGCGGTCGAGCAGGCGCGCCACGATCGTACCCTTGCCGACCCCGCCGGGTCCGGAGATGACGATGATCAAACGATCGTCGAGACTGCCCACGAATGTTCAGCCGAAGGAGGCAAGGAGCTTCTCACGCTGGGTGTTGCCCAGCCCGCGTATTCGACGGTTGTCGGCGATGCCGATCTCCTCCATGGTGCGGCGGGCCTTCACCTTGCCCACACCCGGCAGGGACTCCAGCACCGCGAGAACCTTGGTTCTGGCGATCAACTCGTTGGATTCGGCCTCGTCGAGCATCTCACGGAAGGTGATGGAACCCATCTTGAGGCGCTGCTTCAGTTCGGCCCTGAATCTCCTGGCCTCGGCCGCCTTGACCAAAGCGGCGGCGCGTGCCTCGTCTGACAACTTGGGTGGACCACTCATCGCTCCGACCATAGCCCACTCTCGCTCAGAGCGCCCCGACGACCGACTCGTGGATACGTTCCGCCGCCGCGACCGGGTCCTTGGCCGCGGTGACGGCCCGGCCGATCACCAGAAGATCGGCTCCACCCGAGATCGCATCGGCCGGCGACGATACCCGGGCTTGGTCGTCCACACGATCGCCGATGAACCTGATCCCGGGCACCACTCTGACCAACCTCGGGGCGTAGTGGTGGGCTTCACTCAGGTCACCCGCGGCACAAACGATGCCCGTGCATCCCGCTTCGGCCGCGAGCATCACGCGCTTGGGCATGATGTGGGCAGGGGCGTCACCGTCGCTGGTGAGCACGGTGATGGCGAGAGACGTCGGCTGCTCGAGCCCGGCGTTGTAGGCCCCCTCCGACAGACCCTCGACTCCGGCGGCCAGCATCTCGACACCACCGTGGGCATGGAATGTGAGATAGCTCACGCCCAATGCCCCGAGCACCCGCGAGGCCTTGGCGACCGTGGAGGGGATGTCGTGGAGCTTCAGGTCGAGGAAGATCTCGTAGCCGAGACCCGATATGGCACCGATGGCCTCCGGTCCGGCGGCCGAATAGAGTTCGAGCCCGATCTTCGCCACCGAGAAATAGTCGCTGAGCTGGCGGCCGAGACGAATGGCGGCCACGAGATCGTCGACGTCGAGAGCGAGTGCGAGCCGATCGCTCACCGACGCCTCGACCGACGTCTGTTCCTCGGTCGTTTCCTCGACATCTTCAGCCATGGCCTTCTCCGATCAATTCCTCTATCCGCTGCACACCGTGCCCGTGGCACCACCGTTGTAGCTCACCGAGGATCCGATGTGGAGCCCGAGGATCCGCGAAGGTGGCGGTACCGACCTCGACGGCCGACGCCCCAGCGAGCAGGAACTCTACGACATCGGCCCCCGTGGAGGTGCCACCCACTCCCACGATCGCCAGATCGGGGGCGGCCTCGTGGACGTCGTAGACGGCGCGTACCGCCACCGGATGGATCGCTGCACCGGACATGCCCCCGCGACCGGCACCCAGTACCGGACGTCTGGTGTCGATGTCGATGGCCATGGCCGGCAGCGTGTTGACGAGTACCACGGCCTCGGCTCCGGCGTCGGACGCGGCCACCGCTATCTCGGCCAGGTCGGCCACGTTGGGACTCAGCTTGGCCCAACGGGGCCGCAGGCATGCCTCGGTGGCGGCCACGACCTCGGCCGTGGCCGTGGGAGAGTGGGCGAACATCCGGCGATGATCCTCGAGATTGGGGCAGCTCACGTTCACCTCGACCGCCACCACCTCCGGAGGGGCTTGGCCGAGGGCTTCGGCGGCGCGGCGGTAGTCATCGAGCGAACTTCCCCAGATGCTGGCGACCACGCGTGCGCCGGTCGCGATCAGGGCGGGGAGATCGTCGGCCAGCCAGCGTTCGACCCCGGGGCCTTGCAGGCCGACGCTGTTGATCATGCCCGCCCCGGTGGAGCGGACCCGCGGCGCCGGGTTCCCGACCCACGGTCCGGCCCGGAGCGATTTCACGACCACCGCACCGATCTTGGAGAGATCGAAATAGTTGGCCAGCTCCGCGCCGTACCCGGCGGTTCCCGACGCGGTCAGCACCGGAGCCGTCAATGTGACCGAGCCGACCCGGGTGGCGAGATCGATCATCGGTCCGGGTCGATCAGCAAACTGAGCTGACCGGTCTCCGGGCCGTGGTGATACTCCTGCAGGCTCCTGACGGTGAGCGGGTGCCTGGCCCAGTCGCGGAGCCCCTTGGCAGCGGCCATCCCGGCGGCGACAGTGGTGAGCAGCGGCACGTTGGCCAGACCCGCCGCACGACGGATGTGGCGTCCGTCGGCTCGCGGGCCGCGTCCCTTCGGCGAGTTGACCACCAGCTGCACGTCGCCACGCTCCATGAGTTCAACGGCATCGGGGCCCACCTCATCGGCAAGCTTCGCCACGTCGATGTCGACTCTGACCCCCGCCTCACGCAGCGCCCTCGCGGTTCCGGCCGTGGCGGCGATTGTGAACCCCAGTTCGCTGAACAGCCGGGCTGCGGCCACGCCGTTGGCCTTGTCGCGATCGGCCAACGACAGGAACACCGTGCCCTCCCTGGGCAGACGGGTGCCGGCTGCCAGCTCGGCTTTCACGAACGCGATACCCGGCGTCGGGTCGATGCCCATGACCTCGCCCGTGGACCTCATCTCCGGACCGAGTACCACGTCGGCATCGGGGAACCGGTTGAAGGGCATCACCGCTTCCTTGACGGCTACGTAGTCGGAGACGACCCGGTCGTGCAGCAGACCTTCGGCCCTGAGCTCGGCGAGTGTGGCCCCGACCATCACCCGACTCGCCACCTTGGCGAGGGGAACGCCGGTGGCCTTGGCCACGAACGGCACCGTACGAGAGGCCCGGGGGTTGGCCTCGATCACAAAAACCTGGTTGGACTTCACCGCGAACTGCACGTTGATGAGGCCCCTGACATCAAGGGCCGCCGCGATCCGCCGGGTGTAGTCCTCGATGACGCGCTGGGTCTCCTCCGAGAGGGTGGTCGGGGGGATGGTGCAGGCCGAGTCACCGCTGTGGACCCCGGCCTCCTCGACGTGTTCCATCACCGCACCGATCACCACCTCATCGGTGGCGTCACGGATGGCATCGACATCGACCTCGGTGGCATCCTCGAGGAAGCGATCGACCAGAACCGGCCGTTCGGCCGAGAGACCGCCCTCCTTGCCCAGTGAACCGTAGCCGGCGAGTTGGGCCATGGCCCGGCGCAGATGTTCGTCGTCGTAGACGATCTCCATGGCTCGTCCGCCCAGGACATAGGAGGGCCTCACCAACGCCGGGTAGCCGATCCGGGAGGTGATGGACAGCGCCTCGTCGATGTCGACAGCGGTGCCACCGGCGGGCTGGGGAATCTCGAGACGCGAACACAGGGAGTTCCAGAGCTCGCGGTCCTCGGCCTGCTCGATCGAGGCAGGCGAGGTCCCCAGCACGAGCTCGGGAGGCAGCCGATCGGCGAGCTTGAGCGGGGTCTGGCCCCCGAGCGACACGATGACCCCGATCGGCTGCTCGGCGTCGATGACGTTGCAGACGTCCTCGAAGGTGACCGGCTCGAAGTAGAGCCGATCGGACGTGTCGTAGTCGGTCGACACGGTCTCCGGGTTGCAGTTGATCATCACCGTTTCGTAACCGGCCGCCTGCAGGGCGAAACTGGCATGCACACAGCAATAGTCGAACTCGATGCCCTGACCGATCCGGTTGGGCCCCGAACCCAGGATGATGACGCGGTCGCGTCTGCCGGGAACGACCTCATCGGTGTCCTCGTAGGTGGAGTAGTGGTAGGGCGTGGAGGCCTCGAACTCGGCGGCGCAGGTGTCGACCGTCTTGAACGTCACACGGATGCCGGCCGCCATCCTCACCGATCTGACCTCGTCCTCGGTGGTCGACCAGAGATGCGCCAACTGGGCATCGGAGAATCCGAGTCGCTTCGCCCGGCGCAGATCGCGCGCCGACACCGTCCGGAGGTCGACCGTGGCAAGATGGATCCGCTCCTCGGTGATCATCGACATCTGATCGAGGAACCATGGGTCGACGCGAGTGGATTCGTGGATCGCGTCGACCGACACGCCTCGTCGCAGCAGTGCCTCGAGCTGGAACGGGCGGTCGGGCGTGGCGATCGAAGCCGCCGCCAGCAACTCGTCGTCGTCGAGGGCGTCGAACACCACCTCACCGGGATCGGCGTTGAGCCCGGCGCGTCCCTGTTCGAGCGAACGCAGCGCCTTTTGCAACGACTCGGGGAACGTGCGACCGATCGCCATCACCTCTCCGACCGACTGCATCGAAGTGCCCAGGATCCCGCTGGTCCCCGGAAACTTCTCGAAAGCCCATCGCGGCACCTTGGTGACCACGTAGTCGATCACCGGCTCGAACGATGCCGGTGTCTTCTCGGTGATGTCGTTGGTGATCTCATCGAGGGCGTAACCCACCGCGAGCCTGGCGGCGATCTTGGCGATCGGGAACCCGGTGGCCTTCGATGCCAGGGCCGACGAGCGGCTCACGCGCGGATTCATCTCGATCACGATCTGGCGTCCGTCGACCGGATCGACCGCGAACTGGACATTCGATCCGCCGGTCTCCACGCCGACTCTGCGGATGCAGGCGAACGCGGCATCGCGCATCTTCTGGTATTCGACATCGGAGAGGGTCTGGGCCGGGGCCACGGTGATCGAGTCGCCGGTGTGGACCCCCATCGGGTCGACGTTCTCGATCGAGCAGACGACCACGCAGTTGTCGCGGTGGTCGCGCATCACCTCGAGTTCGAATTCCTTCCAACCGGCGACGGATTCCTCGATGAGGATCTCATCGATGGGGCTGGCCTCGATGCCCGTCGCGGCGATGACCTCGAACTCCTCGGCCGTGGAGGCGATTCCGGTGCCACGGCCGCCGAGGATGTAGGCCGGCCGGATGATTACCGGGAGACCGACCACGCCCAGCGCGGCGCGCGCTTCATCCATGGTGCGGGCGGTGCCGGATCTCGCCACCTCGAGTCCGATTTCCTGCATGGCGACCTTGAAGCGCTCGCGGTCTTCGGCGGTGGCGATGGCCTCGACGTCGGCACCTATCAGCTCGACGTCGTTGTCGGCGAGCACCCCGGCGTGTTCGAGTTCCATCGCCAGATTGAGGCCGGTCTGGCCACCAAGGGTGGGAAGCACCGCGTCGGGGCGTTCCCTCTCGATGATCTTGGTGAGAACCCTCACATCGAGTGGTTCGATGTAGGTGGCGTCGGCGAAGTCGGGGTCGGTCATGATCGTGGCCGGATTGGAGTTGGCCAGGATCACCCGGTAGCCCTCATCCCGGAGCACACGGCAGGCCTGCGTGCCGGAATAGTCGAACTCGCACGCCTGTCCGATCACGATCGGCCCCGAGCCGATGATGAGGATCGACTCGATGTCGGTGCGGCGTGGCATCAGGGGGCGTTCACCGGATGGGAATCCATCAGCGAGGCGAACTCGTCGAACAGGTATCGGGAGTCGTGGGGACCGGGGCCGGCCTCCGGGTGATACTGCACGCTGAAGGCCGCGATGCCGTCGGCCACCATGCCCTCGAGCACGCCGTCGTTGAGGCACACGTGGGTTTCGGTTACGCCGGGGACCGAACCGACCTCGACCGCGAAGTTGTGGTTCTGGCTGGTGATCTCGACCCGGCCGGTGCGGTTGTCGTAGACCGGTACGTTGCCGCCGTGGTGGCCGAACTTCATCTTGAAGGTGTGCCCGCCCATGGCCAGCGAGAGAATCTGGTGACCGAGGCAGATACCGAAGATGGGTACCTCGCCGAGGAGTCGCGGCAATTCGGTGACGATCGTTCCGGCCTCCTCGGGGTCGCCCGGGCCGTTCGACAGGAACACGCCATCAGGTTCCAGGGCCAACACCTCGGCCGCGGTCGTGCGGGCCGGCACGACGGTTACCGTGGCGATCTTGCCCAGGTGGCGCAGCATCGTGGCCTTCACACCGAAGTCGAAGGCGACCACCCGACGGGTCCCCGAGCCCACCGTGTAGGGCTCGCGTGTGGTCACCAGATCAACCAGGTCGAGGCCGGTCGTGCCGGGATCGACGTTGGCCGCGGCCAGCAGGGTCATCTCGTCGGCCGTGCCGAATGCGCCGACCATGGCCCCCGAATCGCGCAGGTGTCGAGTGAGGCGACGGGTGTCGACACCACCGATTCCGGGCACTCCGTGGTGCCGCAGAAACGAGTCGAGGTCGCCGTTGCTGCGCCAATTGCTGTGGCGACGGGCCAATGCGCGCACGACCACCCCGCGGCAGAACGGGCGCCGGGCCTCGTCGTCGGCCGTGGTAACGCCGTAGTTGCCGATGTGGGGGTAGGTGAACGTGATCATCTGAGCGGCGTAGGACGGGTCGGTGATCACCTCCTGATAGCCGGTGAGCACCGTGTTGAACACCACCTCGCCCGCGGCGATACCGCCGGTGGGGTCGGCCCCGATGCCCTCTCCCTCGAACACTTCACCATCGGTGAGAACCAGGCGGTATTCCCGGACATCGCTCACATCCGGGCCTCGCCGTCGACCACAACCGGGAGGCCGCGGAGAATAGTGTGGCGGACCTTGCCGCGCACGACACGTCCAACGTAGGGGGTATTGGTGCTCCGGCTCGCCATGTGATCGGCGGAGATCGTCCAGGTTGCACCAGGGTCGATCACCGCGAGGTTGGCCGCGCCGCCGGCGACGATCGGGCCGCCGTGGACCGGATCGAGGCCGGCGATGGCCGCGGGTCGCCACGACATCAGTGCCAGGACCTCCTCGATCGGCAGATCAAGTTCGGTGTTGGCAAGTGCGAACGCAGTTTCGAGGCCGAGCATCCCGGAGGGTGCATCGGCGAAGGTCCGCTCCTTGTCCTCGGAGGTGTGCGGGGCGTGGTCGGTGGCGACGGCGTCGATGGTCCCGTCGGCGAGGCCCTGCTTCACCGCCACGATGTCCTCGTCGGTCCGCAGCGGCGGGTGGACCTTGAAGACCGGGTCGTAGGACGCACACGTCTCGTCGGTAAGAGTGAAGTGATGGGTGGTGGCCTCGGCCGTGACGAGAAGACCGGCCTGCTTGGCGGACCTGACCATGGCAACCGACCGGGCAGTCGAGAGGTGCTGAAAGTGGATGCGGGCACCGGTGAGCCGGGCCAGCGCGATGTCGCGCATGACCATCAACTCCTCGGCCTCGGCCGGCTGACCCGGTATTCCCAGACTGCTCGACCAGCGTCCCTCGTGCATGTGGCCGCCCTTGCTCAGCGCCGACACCTCACAGTGCTGCGCGAGCACGATCGGTCTGCCACCCGACAGATACGACAGCGAATCCGCGTATTCGAGTGCGGTGCGCATGAGCCGGACGTCCTGCACACCCGTGCCGTCGTCGGTGAACACCCGCACTCCGGCCCGGACCATCTCGGCCATCGGCGACAACGTCTCGCCGTCGCGGCCCACGGTGATTGCACCGGCGGTGTGGACGTCACACGCGGTGCCGCGGCCCAGACCGATCACCTCGTTGACCATCGCCGCAGTGTCGACCGTCGGCGTGGTGTTGGGCATGGCGAGGATCGCCGTGAACCCACCGAGCGCGGCACCACGCGCCCCGGTCTCGACCGTCTCGGCTTCCTCGTGCCCGGGTTGGCGCAGGTGAACGTGGAGATCGACCAGACCGGGACTCACCACACAGCCGGAGGCGTCGAGCGACTCGTCGGCCTCCATTTCGGCCCCCACGGCAACGATCGAGCCCCGCGAGTCGACCACGACGTCGGCCCGCCGGGTGCCGGTCGAGTCGACGACGATGCCACCTCTGATGGCGAGTGTGGTGCTCACGCCGCAGCCAGTCTCTCGTCGACGAGGTCGAGCCCCGAGCCGAGAAGGAGGTAGAGCACCGCCATCCTGACCGCCACTCCGTTCGCAACCTGCTGGGTCATGAGCGCGTTGGGTCGATCAGCCACCGAGCCGTCAATCTCCACTCCCCGGTTCATCGGGCCCGGATGCATGATCAGGGCGTGCTCGGGCAGCAGATCCGCCCGCCTGGGGTCGAGGCCCCACTCGGTGTGGAACTCACGCAGGGTTGGTACGTAGGCCAGCTCCTGACGCTCGAGTTGCATGCGAAGCAGGTAGCAGATGTCGGCCGATTCGATGACCGAGTCGAGATCATGGGTGACCTCCACCGGCCAGTGGTCAATGTCGGCCGGCAGGAGGGTTCGGGGCGCCACGAGGGTTACGTCGGCCCCCATCTCGGTGAACGCGCTGACGTTGGACCTGGCCACACGCGAGTGCTTGATGTCGCCCACGATCAGCATGTGTCGACCGTCGAGGTCGCCGAGGTGACTGCGTGCGGTGTAGAGGTCGAGCAGCGACTGGGTCGGATGCTGGTTCCAGCCGTCGCCGGCGTTGACCACCGCGGCGTCGACCCACTCGGCGATCCGGTTGGGCGCACCGGCGGCACTGTGGCGGACCACGACCCCGTCGACACCCATGGCCTCGATGGTGCTCACCGTGTCGCGCAGCGACTCGCCCTTCTTCACCGACGAGGTGCTCACGCTGAAGTTCATGGTGTCGGCCGACAGGCGCTTGGCCGCGGTCTCGAACGACAGGCGGGTACGGGTGGAATCCTCGTAGAACAGCCACGCGATGGTCTTGCCGCGCAGAGCCGGGACCTTCGGGATGTTCCGCTCCCCCACCTCGGCGAACGACTCGGTGAGATCCAGGATCTGCTCGATGGAGTCGCGGTCGAGATCGGCGATCGACAGGAGGTGCCGGACCGGGCCGGTCAAGAGAGTTCCCCGAGGTCGACACCGCCGTGATGGACATCGACGATCTCGTCGCGCCTGGTCGGAAGATTCTTGCCGACATAGTCGGGCCGGATCGGTAGCTCACGGTGACCACGGTCGACCATCACCGCCAGTTGCACCGCTGCCGGTCGGCCGTAGGAATGGATGGCGTCGAGGGCCGCCCTCACGGTGCGTCCGGTGTAGAGAACGTCGTCGACGAGCACGATGACCTTGCCGGTCGGGTCGACCGGAATCTCGGTGGCCGCCTCGGGCATCACCGGCCTCATGCCGTAGTCGTCACGGTGCATGGTGGCGTCGAGCGTGCCGACCGGCACCTCGGAGCCCTCGATGGCCCTCATGTCGTCGCCGAGGCGATGAGCCAACTCCACGCCGCCGGTCTGCAAACCGATGAGGACGACGTCCTCGGCTCCGGAGTTTCGTTCGAGTATCTCGTGGGCCATTCTTCGAATGGCCCGGTCGACGTCCTCGGCCGACATGACCCGTGTGCGGGCCTGGAACGCTCCGACGGCACGTGGCACGGCCGAACGCCTTTCGCGCTTTCCCACTTCGTCTCTCTTTCGTCCGTACGGGCCTCACCGGACCCGTTTCACGGTCGAGATCGAAAGGTAGCACACCCGATGACGAGTTCCGACCAATGACTGCGATCAGTCCTCACGGACCTCGTCGGCGACCGCTCTCAGCAGGCCGTTGAGAAAGCGCGGCGACTCCTCACCGGAGTACTGGGCGGCCAACTCAACCGCCTCCGAAAGGATCACACCGGTCGGCACATCGGGACGGCAGGTGAGTTCCCAGGTGGCCATGGACGCGATGATGCGGTCGATCGGGGCCATGCGGCCGATACGCCAACCCTTGAGGTTGCCGGAGATGAGCCTGTCGATCTCGGAGCGTGACTCGTCGACCCCGGAGGCGATCTCGACGGCATAGGGGTCGGGGGCAATCTTGTGTGACGCGAGTCGGGACGCGACATCCGATGACGACATGGCCGCTTCGTACAGGACCGCGAGCGCCTCCTCCCGGGCCTCGCGGCGTCGGCCGAGGCCGGGAACGGTTGCGCTCACGCCCGGCTGAGGTATGCGCCGGTGCGGGTGTCGACCTTGACCCGCTCACCCGGGTTGACGAAGAGCGGGACCTGTACAACCAGCCCCGTTTCGAGGGTGGCCGGCTTGGTGCCCCCCGACACGCGGTCGCCCTGGACGCCGGGCTCGGTCTCGGCGATGGTCAGTTCGACCGCGGCGGACAGGTCGGTGCCGACGATCTCGGTTCCGAACATCAGCAGCACCGCCGACGAGTTCTCGATGATGTAGTTGACCGCATCGCCGAGTACCTCCGGAGCCACATGGATCTGGTCGTAGGACTCGTTGTCCATGAAGACGTAGTCGGTGCCGTCCCGGTAGAGAAACTGCATGTCACGTTTGTCGATGCTGGCCCGCTCGACCTTCTCCCCGGCTCGGAACGTGCGGTCGATCACGGCTCCGGTGCGAGCATTCTTCAGTGTGGTACGCACGAAGGCATGGCCCTTGCCGGGCTTCACGTGCTGAAAGTCGACCACCTGGAACAGGCCTCCCTCGATTTCGAGAGCCATTCCGTTCTTGAGATCGTTGGTGGTGATGGTGGCCATGGGGACTCCGTGATCAGGGGGTTGGTTGCTTGGGAAACCGGGTGAGCGCCCGGCATCCGTCATCGGTCACCACGACGGTGTCCTCGATCCTGACACCACCCAGACCGACTACGTAGATTCCGGGCTCGACCGTGAGGACATGACCCCGCTGGAGGATACCGGCGTTGCCCTTCCTGACCGCCGGAAGTTCATGGACCTCGAGTCCGATGCCATGGCCGGTTCCGTGGCCGAACTGTGCGGCGTGGCCGCCGACCTCGATGATCTCTCGACAGGCTCGATCGACGTCACCGGCCGCGACACCGGGCCTGACCCGATCGAGGCCGGCTCGCTGGGCACGACCCACCAGTTCCAGGATCTCACCGGCGCGCCGGTCAGCCGGCTCATCACCGACCACGAACGTTCGGGTCATGTCGCTGTGATAGCCGTCGACCAGAGCGCCGGCGTCGATGACCACCAGCTCACCCGGGCACATCACACGATCACCCGGTGTGGCGTGGGGAAGGGCCGAGTTGCATCCGGTGGCCACGATGGTGTCGTAGGCAGGGCCCTGGGCACCACGACTGCGGATTCCCTCGTCGATGGCCAGAGCCATCTGGCGTTCGGTCACGCCCGGCTCGATGAACTCGACGGCGTCGGCCAACGCGGCATCGACGATCCCCGCGGCCGCCTCGATGCGGGCCACTTCGGCGTCGGTCTTGATGCTCCTCAGCCCGAGCACGATCGCAGTGGTGGCAACCGGCGCTGTCGCAAGCTGTTCGGACCACGCTCGTTGCTGGGCCCACGTGACCGAATCGGCCTCGAGCCCGACCCGGGCCGTCGGGTCGAGTCGGGTCGCCCCAGACTCGACGACCCGCAGGGATATCTCGACATCGACCTCGCATCCCGACCCACGGAGCTGGGCCGGAGCCTGGTCGCGGTAGCGGCTGTCGGTGACCAACACCGCGTCGGTCGGGGAGATCACGAGGACGCCGGTCGAACCGGTGAAACCGGTGCACCATCTGATGTTGGCCGGATCGGTGACGATTAGAGCATCACATCGCGCCGGCCCCAGAAGCTCCCTCACCGCGTCGATTCGTCCGCCGACCGACAGCGGCGGCAGATCACGACCGGTCACGACAGGCGGGCCGCCACCGCGTCGATGGCGAGCACGTAGCCATGCGCCCCGAATCCGCTGATGGTGCCGGTGGCGACCGGGGCTACCACCGAGGTACGCCGCCAGGGCTCCCTGGAATCTGGGTTGGAGAGGTGGAGTTCGACCACGATTCCGTCGTAGGCGGCCAACGCGTCGTGGATGGCCCACGATGTATGGGTGAATGCGCCCGGGTTGATGACGATCGCCGCGGTGGTCCCGCGAGCCGAGTGGATCGCGTCGATCAGGTCGGACTCGCGGTTGGACTGCAGATGTCTGAGCGCGAGTCCGTGGGCTGCGGCCGCAGCGGTGGCCGCGGCAACGTGGTCGTCGAGAGTGCCGGTGCCGTAGACCGACGGTTCGCGGGTGCCGAGAAGATTCAGGTTGGGTCCCGACAGCAGCAGGACCGCCGGCTGAATGGTCATGTTCGTGTCTCCGTTCTCATGGCCCGAATGTCTCACCGAAGTGCGCCCAGGGCGTCGATCAACACATCGGGGTCAATCCCGACCACCGTCTCCACCCCGTGGGGTCCGTCGAGAACCAGCGTGGTGTCGGCGACCGCCTTCTTGTCGCGGGAGAAGAGATCGACGAGTTCCTCATCATCGAGCATGTCCGGCACCCGACTCGGCAGGCCCCAAGCCTCGATCACACGGTAGTGCTCGGCGACGCGAGCGGTGTCGATACGACCCAGCCGGTAGGCCACCTCGGCCGCGTACACAAGGCCGACAGCCACCGCCTCGCCGTGGCGCAGATCGTAGGAACCCGCGGTCTCGATGGCGTGGGCCAGGGTATGGCCGTAGTTGAGGATGGCCCGCCGACCCGATTCGCGTTCGTCGGCAGCGACCACGTCGGCCTTGAACCGCACGCACGCCGCGACTCTGGCATCAAGGTCGAGACGATCAAGATCACCCGCTCCGAGAAACTGGTATTTCGCCACCTCACCGGTGCCGCTCCTCATCTCGCGCTCCGGGAGTGTCGAGAGGGTCTCGGTGTCACACAGCACGGCCGACGGTTGCCAGAACGCGCCGACCAGGTTCTTTCCCTCCGGGAGGTTGACCCCGGTCTTGCCTCCGATGGCCGCGTCCACCTGGCCCAGCAACGTGGTCGGCACCGCAATGAACCGAATGCCGCGGTGATACACCGCGGCCACGAAGCCACCGAGGTCGGTCACCACTCCTCCGCCCACGGCGACAATCATGTCGGCGCGGCTGCAGCCCCACTCGGCGAGACGACGGCACACCGACTCGACGGTGGAGACCGCCTTGGCCGCCTCGCCCGGTGGCACGACGATCCGGATGTGTTCGACGCCGGGGTCGACGGTCCACGGCACCGCCTCCTGGGTGATAACGACAACCCTGCCGACGCCGTCGGGAACCACCTCGGGCAACAACCCACGCACGCCTTGGCCGACATGCACCTGGTAGCTGCGTTCCGCCAGATCGACATCGATGACGCTCACCGGTCTCCCTCCTGTCGGATCACGGACAGTATGCGCTCGACGGCCGCTCGCCGACCGATTTCGGTG
Organism: Acidimicrobiia bacterium; assembly: GCA_003231645.1. Classification (GTDB taxonomy): domain Bacteria; phylum Actinomycetota; class Acidimicrobiia; order Acidimicrobiales; family Aldehydirespiratoraceae; genus SZUA-87. Next base: position 24,310 of record QIIW01000152.1, read on the forward strand.
GTGTCGACCCTCGTGTCGGCCACCTCGGCGTAGAAGGCCTCCCGTTCAGCCACCTTGGTAGTGAGATTGCCCTTCACGTCACCATCGAGCAGCGGCCGCCCACGACCTCCACGGACTCTCTTCACCAGTACCTCGACCCCGGCGTCAAGCCACACGACGAACGATCCGGTATCTGACAGGAGTGCCCGGTTGGAGGCCGAGACGACAATGCCGCCGCCCGTCGACACGACGGCCGGAGGGCCACTGAGAATGTCAATGAGTGCGGCCGACTCACGAAGACGGAACTCGGCTTCACCCCCGCGCTCGAAGATCTCCCGAACCGAGACACCCGCCGCGTCGACGACCGTCGCGTCGGTGTCGCGATGGGGGCGAGCGAGACGGGTCGCGAGATCGCGACCGACGGTCGACTTGCCCGAGCCCATCGGGCCCACGAGGATCAGGTGACGTTGGTCCACCGAGCAGAGGGTACCGCCGGAGACCCGGCCGGATGGTGGAGTTGTGCGGCTCAGGCTCCCAGCAGCGTCCCGGAGAACAGGACCGCGATCACCGCACCGGCCGCCAGGGCCGGGCCGAAGGGAATGCTCTGCGCCAGCACGCGTGTCGGCTGACCGTCGACCGCCTCGGGATCAGCGAGAACACCGGCCCGCGACTTCCTGACAATTGCCACGATCACGCCCCCCGCCACGCCCAGAACGCTGCCGATGAAAAGCGAGATCAACACGAGTCGCACCACCGGCGTCCAACCCACGTAGGTGCTGCCCGACACCCACCCGATGTGCAGCCCGAGAAGCAGCGACAGTTTCACGTCGCCGAACCCCATGCCGCGCGGTGACACCAGATGGGCGATGAGCAGGAATACGAAGTATGTGAGCGCCCCCAGCAGTGCACGACCGACCGCCACCGGACGATCAATGGCAAACGCGACGGCCACCATCGCCACCACCGACAGCGCGATGGCAGGAAAGGTGATGAGATCGGGAAGTCGGTAGACATAGAGGTCGATCACCGAAAGCGCCGTGACCGCGGTGACGAGCATCAGTGGCGGGATCACCACCCAGGCAGCCCCGAATCTCATCGTCACCACCACGAACAGCGCAGCCGTTACGATCTCCACAGCCGGATAGGCCGGGGTGATCCGATGTTCGCAATGCCGACACCGGCCGTGATGACCGAGCCACGACACGACAGGAATGATCTCGCTCCAGCCCAGTCGGTGGCCGCAATATGGACATCTCGATCGAATCGACAGGGCGGTCCGATCCGGTACCCGATCGACCAGCATGGTCACGAACCCACCTACGATCAGGCCCAGCGGGACAGCGATCACGGTCAAAGCGACGTTCATCAGGCGGCCCCCTCACTCGGTGAGCAGCGGTTCAGGAGTCGACCGAGCCCAAGAACTTGAGCAGCAGACTGCGGTTCACCGTCTCGTCCTCGGCCTCCACTGCCGCGAGGGCGGCATCGCGTTCGGCATCGGTGGTGGCCCTCGCCGCTTCGGCCACGGCCTTGGCAGCCCTCGGGCTGAGGTTGGCGAGCTGCCGGGCCATCTCGGCCGGGTTCAGGGGCTGCTCATCGGCGGTCTCGCCCGAAGACGCTCCGGAGAACAACCCGCTGTGACCGGGTTCGTCTCCGATGTGGCCCATGTCGGAGAGTGGATCGCCGGCCGACAGGAGCGGATCGAGCGCGGGGTCCTCACCGAAGTTCTCCGGCGAAGCGTCATCGGTGAACTCCATCGGCTCGAACACCACCGGTTCATCGTCGGCCGAACCGAACAGTTCCGAGTGGGAATCATCGGAAGTCCCGAGGGATCCGTCGAAGGCGTCGGCATCCGTCAACTCGTCTTCGTCGACCGAGATCGGCTCGTCGATCAAGGCCGAAGCGGCGTTGTCGGCCGCCTCGATCCGCTCGACGAGTCCGAGCTCGATCAGTTCCTTCACGAGCCGGCAGACCTCGACCTCGTGCAGGTCGAGCCGGTGGGCCACATCGACGACGGCGGAGCCCGATCCAACGGCGGCGATTCCGCGCCAACGGTCGGCATCGACCATCACGTCGGGACCGGCGAGTTCGGCGCACATGCCGACCCACACGTCCATGGACGGTACGACGCTCTCGATCTCGCGCCACTCGACGAGCATCGACTCGGCCGCAGCCAGCACGACATCCATCTTCTCGGTCGAAAAGTCTGACTCCGTCCTCGTTTCGTCTTCGAAGGTGAACGACCCGGTCTCCAGTCTGAGCAGGCCGAACAGCACCTCGGTACTGGTCGAGTCGGTGATCGGATCACCGACCAGTTCAGCCAGGTACACGTTACCGGCGTCGAGCCAGACGCTGCCCGAGCCACCGGGACCGGTGACCCTGAGCCGGCCGGTCTTCGCGGTCGACGCGAGAAGACGCAGGACGTCGGGAAGAGCGAATGTGTCGAGAGTGCCCGAGAGCGCCACGGTTACCTCCGAGGTGGAACAACACGTCACCATCGGCACGCAACCCCGGGGTTGTGAGCACTACCGTCGAGAGAGGGCCTCGACTGCCGCGCCGGTCATGGCCTCGATCGGTGCATCGACCCCCGTCCAGGTGTGAAACGCCACCGCGGCCTGGCGTACGAGCATGGAGAGACCATTGTGGGTTTCAACCCCCAGTTCCTCGGCCATCGCCGCCCACGGAGTAGTGGCGGGTTCGTAGATCAGATCAACCGCCACCTGCCCCGAACCCAGCAAGGACGGTTCGCAGGGGAAGCAGCGATCGTGACCCATACCGACCGGGGTCGCGTTGACCACGACGTCGGCATCCGACACCGCCTCGACCGGGGTGACCCGGCCGATTGGTCCGGCCAAGCGGGCCGCGGCCGCGGCCCGCTTGGAGGAGCGGTTGATCACGGCAACGTCGCGTGCGCCCGACTCGGCGACCGCCAGTATCACGGCGCGTGCCGCTCCGCCTGCGCCGATCACGGCGAAGGATCGCCCGTCAGGGCTGATACCGGCGTCATTGAGCAGTGCGTCGACGAAACCACGACCGTCGGTGTTGTCGGCCCCAACCCGCCCGTCGTCCAACAGGGTGAGGCAGTTGGCGGCCCGGAGGGTCGCCGCCGTTTCGGTGACCTCGTCGACGGCGGCGAGGACATCGGACTTGTGGGGCATGGTGACCGACATGGCGGCGATGCCGAGCACCCTCATGGCCTCAACCGCGGCCCCGCCCCGGCCCTTCGGCACGGCAAGAGCCACATAGATCCAGTCGAGTCCGGTGGCCGAGAAGCCGGCGTTGTGGATGGTCGGCGACAACGAGTGCGCGATCGGGTCGCCGATGACCACCGCCACCCGTGTCGTCCCGGTCGTCGATCGTGATGGGTCCAACGCAGGCTCAGCCGCAGTAGCCGAGGTCGGTACAGACCTTCAGGGCCGCGGCCCGCTCGGCCTCGGTGGTGGCGAACGTGTGGGCCCCCTTCACACCGCCCTCGTCGGTGAGCACGTAGTACATCCAGTCGCCGTCGGCGGGCTGCAGCGCGGCACGAAGCGACGCCTCGCCCGGCGCCGCGATGGGTGTGGGTGGCAACCCGACCACGGCACGCGTGTTCCAGGGTGACGTGTTGTCCAGGTCGCTCTGGAGCAAGGGCTCGGTGAAGGGCTTGCCGACGGCGTAGTAGGTCGAGGCGTCGATCCCGAGCTTCTCGCCCTTGAGAAGGCGGTTGTAGATGACGCGGGCGATTTTCGGTCGGTCGGCGTCGATCTTGGCCTCTTCCTCGATGAGCGAGGCCACGATCACGACCTGGTAGTTGGTGAGGCCGAGTTCGTCGAGGACGGGTGCTCGGCCCGGATCTTCGAGCAGCGCCCCGAACCGCTCGTCGAAGGTCTTGCTCATTCGCTCGATGAACTTGCGCTCGTTGCCACGATCACGATTCGGCACGTCGTACTTGGCCGGGAACAGCATCCCCTCGAACCAGAAGAACGGTGGCACATCGGGATCGAGGTATTTCGAGGTGAGTGACTTGTCGGCGAGTACCTTTTCGAGGTCGGCGCGGTTGAAACGATCGTTCTCCTCCAGCAGCCGATTGATCAGCTCGGTCACCCGTAGACCCTCGGGAATGGTGATGTTGAACACTGGTTCGGGGACCGGTCCCTTGTCGAGCTTGACCACCAAGGCGTCGAAACTCATGTTCTTGTTGAGCACGTAGTCGCCGGCCTCGAAGGTGCGTTCGGCGTTGCAGCCCAGGAAGCCGGTGATGGTGATCCTGCCGCCGGTGTCGCCCCCGCAGCGCAGCCAGTAGCGAAAGACAGTGCCGTTGCCGACGAGGTTGTTGGACGCCAGCAAGGTGGCTACGTCGTTGGTGGACGCACCGTTGGGAATGTTGAAGTCGACCTCGGCCCCGATCGGACCGGCGGGGTTGACCTGGGCGTCGATCCAGCCGTAGACCCTTCCTCGTATCCAACCTGCGGCGAACAGAGCCAGGAGGATGAGCAGGACGATCCGGAAGATGCCACCCCAACTCGTGCGATAGCGGACCCAGTTTCGATCGTCGAGATCGTAGCGAGGATCGACCAGGGGGTCGGCCGATGGATCGTCCTCGAAGACATACTCGACGCCATTGGAATCGATCCCGGCGACGATCACCGCTCCGGGTGGGGCGATGTGGTCGGGCAGCGCCACCGACGAATTGGGATCGAGTGCGGGCCCACCCGGTTGGGCGGGTACCGCGACCGAGACCGGTACAGCCACACGCGTCGGCTGGCGACGCCTGGGACGGGGTCTGAGCGCGTCGGGTGGCGCCGGAGCGGGGCCGCCCGACGGGGGCGAATCGTCATCGGTCGGCACTACGGGGCCGCCTTCGCCGGTGATGAACTCCGACAGGACGCGCCAACGCTTGGACTTATCGGCCACGAGGCATTCCTGAATCGAGCCATGCCTGCAGGATCACCGAAGCTGCGACCTTGTCGATCACACGGCGGCGGGCGTCGGCGTTCATGTTCTGCTCCTTGAGACTGCGCTCTGCTGTCACGGTGGTCAGTCTCTCATCGTATGTAACAACCGGCACGGTGAGGGCGTCACCAAGTGCTCGGCTCTCGCCCAGACAGAGCCTCGCGGCCGGGCCCATCGAGCCGTCGAGGCTGTAAGGCAGCCCCACCACCACGATCTCGGCCTCCCATTCCGCCACCAGATCGGCAATGACACGATGCTCGCGCCGACGATCACCGACCCTCTTCACCACCTCGATCGGGGTGGCGATGGTGCCGTCGCTGTCGCTGACGGCGACGCCGATCCGTTTGGAGCCCAGATCGAGGCCGAGGGCCCGCATCTCAGAGGATCCCGGCCGCCGTTCGGGCCTGATCGAGAGCCTGTTCGATGGCTGAGGCATCCTTGCCGCCGGCCACCGCCAGATCGTCGGCCGACCGACCGCCACCGCCGATGGTCTTCTTCGCCCGCTCGATGAGCGCACCGGCTCTGAAACCACTGTCGGGGGTGACCGCAGCCACCAGGCCGGCCCCGCCCTGGTCGAATCCGGCGCCCAACACCACGGCCCGGACGCCCGGCTGATCGCGCACCGACACCGCCAGGTCGCGCAGACGGTCGCGGTCGACCCCGTCGACCTCGGCCACGACAACGCCGTCGACCGCATCGGCGGCCAGCGCGGGGGCCCGACCGATCGCGAGGCGTTGCCTGAGCTCGGCCACCTCGTCTCGTCGGGCCTTGTGGTCGGCCAGGCGTCGCTCGACGCCGTCGACGACATCGTCGGGGCTGACGCCGAGAAGATTCGCCACCACGGAGAGCGTGTCGTCGGCACGGCGGAGCAGATCGACGGTGACCAACCCGGTTACCGCCTCCACCCGTCGGATGTTGGACCCGATCGAACCCTCGGACACGATACGAAACGCCCCGATGTCGCCGAGGGACGACACATGCGTGCCACCACACAGCTCGACCGAATGGCGGCCGGCCTCGAGGACCCTGACCACATCGCCGTACTTGTCGCCGAAGAACGCAATGGCCCCGAGGCGCTCGGCCTCGGGCATGGTGGTCTCGAAGTTGTGACAGATCGAGTTGTCGAGCACCTCGGCGTTGACGAGATCCTCGACCTCGCGGATCTGCTCGGGGGCCATGGCGTCGTAGTGACTGAAATCGAATCGCAGACGGTCGGGGCCTACCCAGGACCCTTGCTGCCTGACGTGGTCACCGAGCACCGAACGCAGGGCCCAGTGAAGGATGTGGGTGGCGGTGTGGTTGCGTCGTATCGCCGCCCGACGATCGGCATCGATCGAGGCGGTCGCCACCTGGCCGACCTCGACCGTGCCGGAAACCGGCTCGACGGTGTGGGCGGTGAGACCCGGGAGGATCCAACGGGTGTCGACGACCCTGAGCACGCCGGTGTCGGTGGTGATCACACCGGTGTCGCCGATCTGGCCACCGCTCTCCGCGTAGAACGGGGTGCGGTCGAGCACCAGGATGCCGTCGGCGTGGTGAAGGATCCGAGCCTCCGAGGTGTCCTCGGTGCGCCCGGTGAACTCGGTGGTTCCGAACTGATCGGTCAACTCGATGAAAGCAGCCGGATCGACACCCACCGCGACCTTGCGGGCATCCTTGGCCATGCGGCGTTGCTCGGCCATGGCCGCCTCGAAACCGGCCACGTCGACCTCGACGCCCCGCTCCGCCGCGATCTCCTGGGTGACCTCGAGCGGAAATCCGTAGGTGTCGTGGAGAAGGAACGCCGTGTCACCCGGCAGCGGGGCCCCGGGATCGAGCTCCGACATCTGCTGGTCGAGGATGGCCTGGCCGGTGCGGAGCGTATCGCGAAAGCGGATCTCCTCCCGGTCGATCACCCCGCGAACGAACTGATGGTTGCGCACCAGCTCCGGATAGTCGGGCCCCATGACCTCGACCACCGCGTCGACCATGCCGGCCATCACGGTCCGCTCGACACCGAGGAGATGGGCGTGGCGAACCGCCCGACGAAGAATGCGACGTAGCGCATAGCCCCGCGCCTCGTTGGACGGGAACACGCCATCACTCACCAACAACGAGGTGCTGCGGGCGTGGTCGGCAAGGATCCGCAACGACACGTCTCTCTCGGGGTCGATGCCCTGTTCCACTCCCGTGAGCCTCGATGCCGCGGTTAGTAGAGCAGCCAGCTCGTCGGTCTCCCACACCGAATCGACACCCTGCAGAACCGACACGGTGCGTTCCAGACCCATCCCGGTGTCGATCGACGGTTTCGGCAGCGGAGTCTGGGTACCGTCGTCGTGCTGCTCGAACTGCATGAACACGAGATTCCAGATCTCGATGTAGCGATCTTCACCGCCCCGGGCCGGGCCGCCATCCGATCCGAACTCCTCGCCCTTGTCCCAGAAGATCTCGGAGCAGGGGCCACACGGGCCGGTGTCGCCCATACGCCAGTAGTTGTCCTCATCGAGGCGCTGGATGTGTTCGGCCGCCACACCGACCTCGTCGCGCCAGATGGCCTCGGCTTCGTCGTCGGAGATGTGGACGGTGACCCAGAGGCGCGCGGGATCGAGCCCGAGGGTCACGGTGATGAACTCCCACGCGAACGCTGCCGCCTCGGACTTGAAATAGTCGCCGAAGCTGAAGTTGCCGAGCATCTCGAAGAACGTGAGATGCCGTGATGTGCGCCCGATCTCGTCGAGGTCGTTGTGTTTGCCGCCGGCCCTCACACACTTCTGGACGGTGACGGCACGCTTGAAAGGCGGGATCTCCTCGCCGGTGAAATACGGCTTGAGCGGCACCATCCCAGCCACCGTGAACAGCAGCGTCGGATCGTGGGGGATCAGGCTGGCCGAAGGTATGTGGTGATGCCCTCGCTCGACGAAGAAATCGGTGAAGGCCCGGCGAACCTCATTGGCTTTCACGAGATGTCGGCTTTCATGAGGCGCGCAGCCTATCGGCGCAGGCGGTCGGGCCTCAGCCCGCGTGGCGGCCCGTTGTGGGCGACCGGGCGGCGAGGAGAGAACTCGTCGATCAGATCACGTTCGACCTGACGCATGACCGTGAGTCCCTCGCGGGCCGCGTCACGGAGGTCGAGGGCCAGATCACGGGAACGTTGGGCCATGGCCCGGCCGCGGTCGGCCACATCACTGCGAACCTGGGCCGGTGCGAAGCGCTCGACGGTGCGCCTGACCCGGCGCTGGACGTAGATGGACGAGCCGAGACCGAGCGAGTAGCCGACCCCGGTCCAGATGATTCGCTTCATCCCGGCTTGCCCAATCGGGGGGTGGGCGTGGCGTTGGCTTCGATCACCCGACTCGAGCGGCCCCATCTCAGACGACGGGTGGCACGACCGGCCCCGGCCAGCAGCGAGATGGTCTTGATGAGCGGCGGTGCCATGGCCTTGTAGGTCAGACGTGAGGCGTTGTCGACGGTGGTGGTGATGCGCTCGGCCCGGTCGATGATCCCGTCGACCCGCTCGAGGTCGTCGCCGGCCTTGGCCACCGTGCTTCGCAGGTCGGCGACCATCGGAAGAGTCGAGCCCCGCAACTCGTCGACCGTGAGCCGGAGCTCACGCAGCGTACGAACCATCGACTGTACGGCGATCACCAGCACGGCCACCATCACCAACGAGAGCATCGTGACGACAATCGCCGCCAGATCCGTTGCAGACATGGCCCAATTGAAGCCGACCCGGGTGGCGCGGGTGGTGATGGTGATCAGGTCCGGTGTCCCGGCCAGGTGTCGTCGAGATCGGCCTCGGAGCCATGATCCGACGGCCGGTAGTAAACGTGGCCCTCGACCTCGGCGGGCCGGTACGACTGGTCGACCCACCCCTCGGGCCGGTCATGGGGGTAGACGTAGCCGTCCCCGTGACCGAGTCCGGCCGCGGCGCGGTAGTGGGCGTCGCGCAGGTGCGCCGGCACCTCACCGGTGCCGGCCGATCCGGCGTCGTCGAGCGCCGCGGCGAGCGCCATGGTGACCCGGTTGGACTTGGGTGCTGTGGCCAGGTGGATGACCGCTTGGGCCAGATTGAGTCGGGCCTCGGGCAGACCCACGAATTCGACGGCCCGGGCGGCAGCGTCGGCGATCAGCAACGACTGCGGGTCGGCCATGCCGATGTCCTCCGACGCCAGGATCACCAGCCGACGGGCGACGAAACGGGCGTCCTCGCCCGCTTCGAGCATGCGGGCCAGCCAGTAGAGACCGGCATCGGCATCGGACCCTCTGATGCTCTTGATCAGGGCACTTGCCACATCGAAGTGACCGTCGCGGCCGTATCTCACCGCCTTGGTGTCGACGGCACCCTCGGCGTCGGCCAACTCGACGTGCGCCGGGGCGCCCCGCCGTGCGGCGAGTGCGACCGCCACCTCGGTGGAGGTGAGCGCATGTCGGCCGTCACCTGCGCTGCGTGCCGCCATGTGAACTATCGCATCGTCGTCTGCGGTGGCTCCCTCCTCGGACAGCCCACGACGTATGAGTTCTTCGATGTCGAAGTCGGTGAGGGCGTGGAACCTGAACAGCGTCGAACGCGACATCAACGGCGGGTTGACCTCGAAGTGGGGGTTCTCGGTGGTCGCCCCGATCAGGATCAACAACCCCTCCTCCACCACCGGCAGCAATGTGTCCTGCTGCGATTTGTTGAAGCGATGCACCTCGTCGAGAAACAGGATGGTGCCAACGCCCCGCTCACCGAGCCGATGGCGGGCCTGGGCGATGATCTCCCTCACGTCCTTGACCGACGCCGCGACCGCCGACAATTCCTCGAAGACCTTCTCGGTCTGCGATGCGATCAACCTCGCGAGCGTGGTCTTGCCGGTCCCGGGCGGCCCCCAGAAAATCGCCGACGACAGCCGGTCGGCCTCGATCAGAGTGCGCAGAGGTCGGCCCGGAGCCAGCAGGTGGGACTGTCCGACCACATCGTCGAGACGCTGCGGACGAAGCCGCGCCGCCAGCGGCGATCGCCGGACCAGGCGGGCGTCGGCGGCGGCAGCGAACAGGTCCTCAGCCACGCATCTCCGTCAGGTCGCCCGCGGGATCACCCGCAGGCCGAGTTCCTCGAGCTGGCCGGCATCGAGCGGGCCGGGTGCGTTGGTGAGTGGGTCGGCACCCGATTGCGTCTTGGGAAAGGCGATCACCTCACGAATGTTCTCCTCACCCAGCAGGAGCGCGGTGAGCCGATCGATCCCGAACGCGAACCCGGCATGGGGCGGAGCACCGAACCGGAAAGCGTCGAGGAGGAATCCGAACTTGGCCCGCGCCTCCTCGGCGCCGATGCCGAGCAACTCGAAGATTCGGCCCTGGATGTCACTGCGGTGGATACGGACGCTGCCCGAGCCGAGTTCCCAGCCGTTGAGAACCAGGTCGTAGGACTGGGAGCGCACGTCGAGGAGCGCCTCGCCGCCGGCATCGAGCTTCTCCATGTCATCGGGGTGGACCATGGTGAAGGGATGGTGGGCCGGGATCGGGCTGCCGTCTTCGCCCAACGCATCGAACAGCGGGAAATCGACGACCCACAGGAACTTCAGGCCACCCTCGTCGACGGCCGGTCGGCCGAGAGCGAGGCGGAGCATTCCCAGGACCCGTTGCACGAGTCGGCGGGTGTCGGCGACGAGAAACACCATGTCGCCGGGCACAGCGTCGAGGGCCTCGATCACCGCCGCACTCTCCTCGACCGACAGGAACTTGGCGACCCCGGCATCGAGCGTGGCCGTGGCGTTGTCGTCGGCCACGACCCGCATCCAAGCCAGACCCTTGGCCCCCCAGCGCTTGCAGTCTTCGACCAACGAATCGATCTGGTTGCGAGACAGGCTCTCGGCGCCGCCCGCCAGGCAGATGCCCTTCACACAGTCGGCCTGGAACACCCGGGCCCCTGTGCCCTCGAAGATCGCGGTGAGCTCGACCAGCTCCATACCGAACCGGGTGTCGGGCTTGTCGTTGCCGAAGCGCTCCATCGAGTCGCTCCAGGAGATACGGGGGAACTCGGCGGGTCGTTCGCCCGCCACCGCCTCGACCACGTCGGCAACGGCCCTGGAAATGAACTCGAAGACATCTTCCTGGTTGACGAAGCTGGCCTCGGCGTCGAGTTGCATGAACTCGAACTGACGATCGGCTCGGAGATCCTCGTCTCGCAGGCAACGGGCAATCTGGTAGTAACGGTCGATACCGCCGACCATGCAGAGCTGCTTGAACAGCTGTGGACTCTGTGGCAGGGCGTAGAAGCTCCCCGGTTCCTTGCGCGATGGCACCACGAAGTCACGTGCGCCTTCCGGCGTGGAGGCGATGAGCATCGGCGTTTCGACCTCGACGAAACCCTGCTCCTCCATAGCCCGGCGGATCGTGCTGTTGACCACGGCCCGGGTGCGGAGGTTTCGCTGCATGCGGTTCTTGCGGAGATCGACGTAGCGGTGACGCAGGCGTATCGTCTCATCGACGCTGGTGCGTTCGTCCATCGGAAACGGCGGAGGTTCGGCCTGCGACAGGATCTCGACCGAGGCGACATCGACCTCAACCTCGCCGGTGGCGAGGTCGGGGTTGACGGTGCCCTCGGGTCGGGGCCTGACCACGCCCGTCATGCGGGCGACGTACTCGCTTCGCAGATCGCGCGAACCGTCGATCACACACTGCAATACGCCGGTGTGGTCACGGAGATCGACGAACGCCAGATGCTCACCGTGCTCACGGCGCCGGTCGACCCAGCCACACACGGTGATGGTGCGTCCGATGTCAGCCGTGGTCAACCGGCCGCACATGTCGGTTCGCATCGAAGTTGAAAGATCCATCGTCGTTCCTGTTTCAGCGGGTGGTGCGGGTTACACACCGTGGGTTTCGAGTAGGTGGCGAACCTCACCCGCCAGCGCGCGGCGCGGAATCCGGCGCTGGCCCGAGTCGCCACGGAGATCACGCAGGGTGAGTTCACCCGACGCCACCTCCTCCTCGCCGATGATCACGGCGAACGGAGCGCCGGAGCGGTCGGCGAGCTTCATCTGGGCCTTCATCGAACGCCCACCGTAGGCCCGATCGGCTCCGAGTCCGGCGCCACGAAGTACGTCACACAGCGCCAGCGCCTGCGACCCGCCGGTGACATCGACGACGAACACGTCGAGGGCCGATCGGGGCGGCGGAAAGGCCCCTTCGACATCGCAGGCCAACAGGATCCGGTCGATTCCCAGCGCGAACCCGATACCGGGGGTGACCGGGCCGCCGAGGTCCTCGACCAGACCGTCGTATCGGCCCCCACCGCCGACCGCGTTCTGCGATGCATCGAGTGCCTCGGCCGCGAACTCGAAGGTGGTGCGGGTGTAGTAGTCGAGACCACGCACCAGGCGCGGGGAGATCTCGAAGGCGATACCGAGAGACTCGAGGCCCGACCTCACGGCATCGAAGTGTTCTGCCGATTCGTCACTGAGATAGTCGACCATCAGAGGCGCCGAGTCGATCACCGACCGGTCGTCGCGACGCTTGGAGTCGAGGACACGTAGCGGGTTGCGTTCCAGTGTCACCCGCGACTGGGCCGACAGGTCATCACGCCGCGACTGAAGATATGAGGTCAGCGCCTCCATGTAGACCGGCCGGCACATCGGGTCGCCGAGGCTGTTGACCAGAAGGCGCACCCGCGAAAGGCCCACGGAGGCCAGGAAACCGGCCCCGAGGGCTATCACATCGATGTCGGCCTGGGGGTCGTCGGTACCGAGCACCTCGACCCCCACCTGGACGAACTGACGGTAACGCCCGGCCTGGGGCTGTTCGTAGCGAAACTGCGGGCCTTCGTACCAGACCTTCCACGGTGGCACCGGTCGATGCTCGACAAACGCTCGACAGATGCCGGCCGTGAGTTCGGGACGCAGGGCCAGATGTCGGGCCGGTTGGCCCTTGTCGTAGAAGTCGAACATTTCCTTGGTGACGAGGTCGGTGGACTCACCGATCCGCCGGAACACCCCCATGTCCTCGAACATCGGCGACACGACTTCGCCGAACCCGGCCCGCGACGCCGCGTCGGCGAAGACATCGACCAGAGCCCGACGTCGAGCCGACTCGGGCGCAAGGATGTCGCGGGTGCCCTTGGGGGCTCGGAACTTCGGCTCTGCCACGACGACCGAGGCTAGCGGCCGCTCGGCCCCGCCATTCCTCGACATGGGCGGTCAGGCACCGCCGGGTACCACCCGGTAGGCGTCGTAGACCGATTCGATACCGAGCAACGACGACAGCACCGAATCGAGCTGGCTCACGTCGGCCAGCTCGAACTCGAAGCGCATGGTTGCGATGCGATCATCGCCGGTCGAGGTCTCGGCCCCCAGAATGTCGAGCCCATGGTCGGCGAGAACACCCGAGACGTCGCGCAGCAGCGACTGTCGATCGAGGGCCCGGATCTCGATCGTGGTGGCGAACTGGCCTTCGTGGTCGGCATCCCACTCCACCTCGATCAGGCGATCGGGTTGCCCGGCAGAAAGCGCATTGGCGTTGATGCAGTCGGCGCGGTGAACCGAGACTCCCCGGCCCCGGGTGACGAACCCGATGATCTCATCGGGAGGCACCGGCGAGCAGCACCTCGACAGCCGGATCATGATGTCGTCGAGTCCCTCGACGTGGACCCCGCCGGTGTGGGTGCCACTGCGGCGGGTGCCGTGACGGCGACCGATCGTGGCGGGGAGACGGTCGTGCTCGGTCTCGGTGCTGTCTTCGCGAGTGAGATCGTCGGCCACCCGCCGGGCGAACGACTGAGCCGAGACGTGGCCCTCGCCGATCGCCGCGAAGAGGGAGTCGTCGTCGCTGTAGTTGAGCTGACCGCTGATCTCGTGGAGCGCGGCCTGCTTCAACACACGACGAGCCGGCAGACCTTCACGGCGGAGCGCCTGGATCAGCTCCTCGCGTCCGTGTTCGATGGCGTCTTCGCGGCGCTCCTTTGAGTACCACTGCTTGATCTTGTTGGCGGCCCGGCGGCCCGCCACAAACTTGAGCCAGTCGCGACTCGGTCCCGCCCCCTCGACCTTCGAGGTGAAGATCTCGACGGTGTCACCCGACGAGAGCCGGGTGTGGAGCGGCACGAGGCGACCATTGACCTTGGCACCGATACAGGCATGTCCGACGTCGGTGTGTATGGCGTAGGCGAAATCAACCGACGTCGCCCCCACCGGCAGTTCGATGACCTTGCCCTTGGGCGAGAAGACGTAGACCTCGTCCTGATCGAGATCGAACTTCAGGTTGGACATGAACTCCGACGGATCGGATGTCTCCTGCTGCCACTCGACGATCCGGCTCAGCCATGCCATCTCGCCCTTGGGCCGACCGTGCTTGTATTCCCAGTGGGCGGCCACACCGAACTCGGCTCGGTTGTGCATCTCGGTGGTACGGATCTGGACCTCGAGAGACTTGCCCTGGGGCCCGACCACCGTGGTGTGGAGCGACTGATAGAGGTTGAACTTGGGCATGGCGATGTAGTCCTTGAACCGCCCCTGCACCGGACGCCACGTGGCGTGGATCGAGCCGAGCGCCGCATAACAGTCGCGTACCGAATCGACTATCACCCTGATGCCGACGAGGTCAAAAATCTCCTCGAACGACCGATCCTTCACCACCATCTTCTCGTAGATCGACCAAAGATGCTTCGGCCGCCCTTCGATCACCGCGGTGATGCCGAGTTCGTCGAGTCGACCCTGAACATCGCCGAGCACCTGCTCGAGGTAGATGTCGCGCTCGGGTGCTCGCTGGTGGATCATCTGATCGATCTCGGCGTAGCGCCTCGGATAGAGCGCCGCAAACGAGAGATCCTCGAGCTGCTGCTTCATCTCCGACATACCCAGGCGATGGGCCAGAGGGGCATAGACGTCGAGGGTCTCGCGGGCGACGCGCTCCTGCTTGAACTCCGGCATTCCGGCGATGGTGCGGAGGTTGTGGAGACGATCGGCGAGCTTGATGATCAACACGCGCAGGTCCTGGGCGATGGCCACGATCATCTTGCGCATCGACGCGGCCTGCTGCTGTTCCTTGGTGTCGTAGGGAACCCGTTCGAGTTTGGTGACGCCGTCGACGATGTCGGCGAGGTCCTGACCGAATCGTTCGGTGAGTTCGTCGAGACCTACCGCAGTGTCCTCGACCGAGTCGTGGAGCAGTGCCCCGGCCACGGTGACATCGTCGAGCCCCTGTCGGGCAATGATCGTGGCTACCGCCACCGGGTGTCTGATGTAGGGCTCGCCCGACTTTCGGGTCTGACCTTCATGGGCCCGGGCGGCGAGAGCGAAGGCGTCCTCGATGAGGGTGGTCTCCGCCTTGGGGTGGCGTTCGGAGAACACCGCGAGCAACTCGGCGATCTCGGCCGACGAGGAGCGGTGAAGCGAACGCCGCCAAGGCAGGACGCGTGTGACGGTTGCCATTCAGTCGCCTCCCTGTTCGGTGCCCAACGACATGACGGCGTGGGCCGCCAGGCCGGCCAGCTGCGACCGGCCACCGAGCAACGGCAGCTCGATCAGGAATCCGAACCCGAGCAGGTCGGCGCCGCTCGCCGATACCAGTCGCGCCGCCGCGGCCGCGGTTCCACCGGTGGCCAGAACGTCGTCGATGATCACGACACGGCTCCCGGCCGGCAGCGAGTCGGTGTGGATCTCGAGTGAATCGTGTCCGTATTCGAGGCCGTACGACTCCGAGAATGTGGCGGAAGGAAGCTTTCCGGGCTTACGGGCCGGGACGAAGCCCGCCTCCAGGGCCCGCGCCACAGGTGCGGCGAGGATGAATCCTCTGGCCTCCACCCCGACCACGAAGTCGACAGCCGAGCCGAGCCATGGTGCCGCCATGGCATCGATGGCCGATGCCATGGCCACCGGATCGGCGAGCAGCGGGGTGATGTCCTTGTAGACGATGCCGGCGGTGGGGAAATCGGGGACGTCGCGCACCAGATCCTCGAGTTGGGTCACGGTGCGACGGGCGACTTCTCCGGCCATGCCGGTCACGGTACCCGATTCAGCGCTTCTTCTTTTTCTTCCTGGGCCTCGGCGGGGCACCACCGGGACGTCCTGCCTGAGACGGGCGAACCGGCCGCGGCCGCGGCGTCGTGGGCCCCCCGGCGCCGGCACGTGCCGTGCCGAGGCGACGACCGCTGAGTGCGGCACGATCTTCATCGCTCACCCTGCGGGTACCGGCCTCGATCTTGGAGCGGGAGTCCACGCGTGCCCTGATTGCCCGATACTCGGGTTCGCGTTCCTTCATGACCGCCACCATGTAGGTGGCCAGGAAAATCGACGAATACGAACCCACGAAGATACCGATGGCCAGCGCGATCGCGAACTCCTGCAGGGTGGGAGCACCAAAGAAAACGGAACCGATGACGAGCATCGACAGAACCGGCAGAACCGACGTGACCGAGGTGTTTATCGAACGCATCAACACCTGATTCATCGACAGGTTCATCACCTCGGTGTAGGTGTAGCGACCCGTGCCGGTGAGTCGGGTCGCGTTGTCCCGCGCCTTGTCGTAGACCACGATCGTGTCGTAGAGCGAATAACCCATGATCGTCAGGAAGGCGATCACCGTGGCCGGCGTGACATCGAACTGGAAGAGCGCGTAGATCCCGACCGAGATCACTATGTCGTGAGCGACCGCCACCAGTGCCCCCACCGCCATCTTCCACTCGAGTCGTATCGAGATGTAGGCGGCGACGATCAGGAAGAACCAGACGAGAGCCGTTCGGGCTTTCGCGGTGATGCGCTTTCCCCACGACGGCCCGACCGTGGTGACGCTCACGTCATTGGACGTGACACCGGCCGTCTTGGCGAGGGCCGCCTGCACCTGGGCGACCGTGCCGGGATTCTCGATCGACGAACGGATCCGCACGGTATCGGGGCCAACCGTCTGGATGGTCGAGGCGGCGCTCGACACGCTCAGGAATGCCGTCCTGGCGTCGGACACCGACACGTTGGGAGCGCTCACCTCCCATGAGGTGCCTCCGACGAACTCGATGCTGAGATTGAGTCCCCTGACAAATAGTGCTCCGATACTGATCAGCACCAGCACGGCCGAGATCGAGGCGGCCCGCCGCCAGAGCTTGGGGAAGTCGAACTGGTTGTCGCCGCGATAGAGGTCGCGCCAGACGCTCATGAACTTGCCTCCTCATAGTTCGGGATACCGAAACGCGACTGGTGTTCGTAGAGCCCGGTCTTGGCGGCGAGGAGCCGGATCATCGGCCCCATGAAGAAGTAGGTGGCGACCAGGTCGAGGATGGTGGCCAGGCCCAGATAGAGCGCGAAACCCTTCACCGAACCGACAGTGAGGAAGTAGAGAACACCGGCGGCGATGAGACTGGCGATGTCGGCCTTGACGATGGTCGAGTATGCGATCGGAAATGCCCGGTCGACGGCCGACCTGATGGTTCGGCCACCTCTGACATCTTCCTTGAGGTTCTCGAAATACACCACATTGGAGTCGACCGATAGGCCCACCGACACGATCAGGCCGGTGACGCCGGCCAGGGTCAGGGCCAGGCCTCGAGTGCTCCCGAGGTAGGCGATGATGGTCCAGAGCATCGAACCGGAGATCGCCAGACTGAGGATGGCGATGATGCCCATGAGCCGGTAGTAGGCGATCAGGTAGAGCGCCACCAGGGCCAAGCCGATGACACCGGAGACGACACCGGCCCTCAGGGCATCCGAGCCGAGAGTGGAGGAAACCACCTGACTCTGCTGGGCCACGAGCTCAACCGGCAGAGCACCGAATCGCAGCACCAGGGCCAGGTCCTTGGCGCTCGACTCGTCGAACGAACCCGAGATGGTGATGGAGTCACGTTGGAACGTGGCCACCTGCACGTTGGGGGCGCTCTTCACCACTCCGTCGATCTCGATCGCGATGCGTCCGGTCGGGCAGCCGTACTCGGCGATACTGCCGTCGCTGTTCAGCGTGTCGGCCACGCGGTTGAAGCACTTGGTGGCGAGGGCGTTGAAATCGTCGATGCCGGGCGACCCCGACCGGAATATGGGGGCGACGACCCACTCTGTGCTACTGAACCGGGCGGCGGCGGTCTGAAGGGAGTCGCCGGTGAGGCGCTTGCCGGGATGGCCGGTCTGATTCTCGATCAGGGGCGCCGGGCCGAGCCTGAGCCTCTCGGAGCCCCCGCTGGAGGAGTCCTCGAGCACCGCCGGTTCGGCGGCTGTCGCCGAGGGAGTGAGGGTCCACTTGTCGAGCAGGGCCCGAGCGGCGGTGACCCGGGCCGCGAATTCGGCGTCGGTCTCGGTGGCGGACTTGGTGACCTTGCCGTCGACCAGTTCCTGGGCCGCGGCCGCCAGCGAGGGGTTCTCGGTCTCGAGCACGGGGCGGAATCGCAGTTCTGCCGTCTGGCCCACCAGTTCGAGGGCCCGGGCGGTGTCCTTCACCCCGGGGATCTGGACGAGGATCGTCCGGCCGTCACGCGTGATCTCCGGTTCGGCCACGCCGAGCCCGTCGACGCGGTTGCGGATGATGTCAACCGATTCGTTGAGAGCGGCGTTGTCGACGGACTGGCCGCTGGCCGGCTCGAGTACCACCGAGACGCCGCCCTGGAGATCGAGGCCCAGCAGTGGATGGTTACCGGACATCAGCGTGTAGAGGATCCCACCGAGGGCGAGAAGAGTGATTCCGAGTGCGTACGAGAGTTGCCTGTTCATCGGCCGGCCTCATCATCAGAGTCGCCGTCGTCGAAGTCGCCGTCGTCGAGGTCTTCATCGTCGAACTCTTCGTCGTGGCTGTCCCTGGGATCATCGGAGTGCTCGACCCGGTCGGCGATCGCCGATCTGAGGATCTTGAGCTCGATGTCGGGGGCGACCTCGAGCCAGACCACGTCGGCCTCGATCTCGACCACCGCCCCGTAGATTCCGGCGCTGGTGACGACGACATCACCCTCCTGCAAGGAGTTGAGAAGGGCGTTGTGAGCCTTCATCTTGCGCTGCTGCGGGACGATCATGAACGCGTAGAGCGCGCCCATGAGGATGATGAGAACCAGGAAACTCATTGGTGAAACTCGCCTTCGGAGCGACGGAACGAGGGCAGGCTATCCCTCTGTCACGGCGACCCACCGCACCGGGGGTCAGGACCAGGTTTCGTTGACCTCCATGCGGAAGGACTCGAAGCAACCGTCCGATATCGAGTCGGCCAGGCGGTCCATGAATCTGAGGAGCCAGCCGACATTGTGGAGGGTGATGATTCTCGCCGCCGTGGGTTCACCGACCGAGAGCAGATGGCGTAGATAGCCGCGTGACCATCGCGCCGCCGGACTCTCGGCCCAGCCCGGATCGATCGGGTCGTCGCTCGCCGCGAACTCGGCTCGCTTGAGGTTGTAGCGACCTGTGTCGGTGAGAACGGTTCCGTGTCGGGCCAGCCGAGTCGGGAGTACACAGTCGAACATGTCGACACCGCGTGCGACCGCCTCGACGATGCCCACCGGGTCGCCGAGGCCCATGAAGTATCGGGGTTGGTCGCCAGGCAGGATTCCCATGCAGGAGTCGAGGCCGTGAAGCATCGAGGAGCGATCCTCCCCCACCGACAGACCCCCCACCGCGTAGCCGTCGAACCCGATCTCGACGATGCGATTCGCCGACTCGGCTCGCATCGCATCATCGGTACCTCCTTGGACTATTCCGAACTGACACTGACGCCCCGAGGCGTCCTGGTGATCGAGGAACGCGCGACGTCCACGACCCGCCCACTGCGAGGTGAGCTCCACCGCCCGGCGCACAACGCCGGTATCGGCCACCGACGGCGGGCACACGTCGAGCACCATCTGGATGTCAGCCCCGATGAGGGCCTGGACCTCGACCGCCTTCTCGGGAGTCAACACATGGGACGAACCGTCGTAGGTCGACTTGAACACCGCGCCGGTGGCGTCGACTTTCGGCGAGAGCGAGAATACCTGGTAGCCGCCGCTGTCGGTCAGCACATGGCCGTTCCAGTCCGCAAAACGGTGGATACCGCCGAGCGCCGCCACCGTGTCGGCACCCGGGCGGAGCATCAAGTGGTAGGTGTTGGCCAGGATCATCTGGGCTCCGAGGCTTTCCAAATCGGCGCTGGTCAGGTGTTTCACCGCGCCCTTGGTGCCCACCGGCATGAATCTCGGCGTGGTGAATTCGCCCCGAGCGGTGGTCACCACCCCCCGCCTGGCATCGCCGTCACGTGCCACCTCGGTGAACGCGGCCTTCACCGCGCCGGCTCCGTCAACATGTGGCGACAAGACCGAAGGCAATCCACGGCATTGGAGACTAGGCGTCACCGCGTCGGCCCCGGTGCCGGTGCCTGGCTAGTCTCGTCGACCATGGCCGCCACCAACGACTCCGACCCTTCCCTCTTCCCACGCCACCCCGAGGTCCACGGCCGCTGCGACGACCGGTTCGGGCCCGTACGTGACGCGTTCGTCGCCAACTTCGCGGCCGGCACCGAACTCGGCGCGAGCGTGTGCGTCACCATCGACGGTGACCCGGTGGTCGACATATGGGCCGGCGATGCCGCACCCGGTGGCCCGCAGTGGGCGCAGGACACGATCGTCAACGTCTACTCGACCACCAAGACCATGGCCGGACTCTGCCTGCTGATGATCGCCGATCGGGGTCAGCTCGACTGGAACGCCCCGGTCGCCGACTATTGGCCCGAGTTCGCGGCCAACGGCAAGGGGGCCATCCTGGTCCGAAACGTGATGGGCCACACCGCCGGGCTGTCGGGGTTCGACCGGCGGATTACCACCAACGACCTCTACGACTGGGACATGATCACCTCGCTGCTCGCCGCCCAGGCCCCGTGGTGGACGCCGGGCGAGGAGGCCGGGTACCACGCCGTCACGCTCGGCTATCTGCAGGGAGAGATCCTGCGTCGCATAACCGGACGCACCATCGGCGAGTTCTTCCGCACCGAGGTGGCCCGGCCGCTCGGCGCCGACTTCCACATCGGCCTCGATGCCGCCGACGATGCCCGTGTCGGTGATCTCATCCCTCCGGAATCCTCGGATCTTGCGGCGACCGTCGCCACGATGGCCCCCGACTCGATCGCCTACCGCACACTGAGCAACCCGGTGATGACCGGCGCCGAGCCGCGCACCAGCGCGTGGCGGCGGGCCGAGATCCCCGCCGCCAATGGCATCGGCAACGCTCGATCGGTGGCCAGGGTGCACGCCGCCATGGCCTGTGGCGGCACCCTCGACGGCGTGGATGTCATCAGCCGCGACGGCCTGGAGGCCATCTTCGAGACCCAGTTCAGCGGCATCGACCACGTGTTCGGCACCCCAATCCACTACGGAATGGGATACGGCCTGCCCGATGAGACGTTTCCGCTGCCCGGCACCCACACGTGCTACTGGGGCGGATGGGGCGGCTCGAAGGCCGTCATCGACCTCGACCAACGCATGTCGTTCGCGTATGTGATGAATCGGATGGACGCCTCACTCATCGAGGACATGCGCGGACCCGACATCCTGATGGCCACCTACGGGGCGATGTTCGCCGACTGAGGTCTCGACCGCCCCCGTCTCACCGCCGGCCCTGTCTCTGCAACAGCATTGCGTCGCCGAATGACAAGAAGCGGTAGCCCTGCTCGATCGCACCCTGATAGAGGTCCCGCCAGCGTGGTCCGATGAACGCGTCGACCAGGCAGAGCAGGGTCGATCGTGGAAGGTGGAAATTGGTGAGCAAAACGTCGACGATCCGCCAGTCGTAGGGACGACGGATGAAAAGGCTGCTGCGTCCCTCGCGCTCACCGGTGGCGGCCCAGGTCTCGAGTGCCCTGACCGATGTGGTCCCGACCGCCACGACACGGCGAGCCGACCCGACGGCCGCCGCGGTCGCCTCGGGCACCATGTAGCGTTCGGTGTGGATCACGTGGTCGTCGAGGCGGTCGACCAGTACCGGCCGGAACGTGTCGAGGCCCACCGCCAACTCGATTGTCGCCACGGTGACGCCCACCGACCGCAGGCGCCCGAGCAGGTCGTCGGTGAGGTGAAGTCCCGCGGTGGGGGCGGCCGCCGACACCGGCCGATCGGCGAAGACGGTCTGGTAGCGCTCCGGGTCGTCGAGGTCGGCATGAATGTAGGGAGGAAGCGGTGTCAGACCGACATCCGCCAGCACCTCGAGAAGGGGACGTGGGCCGGGGTCGAGTTCGACGATCCGACGTCCCTCACCCAGGTCGTCGTCGACCACCACATCGAGGCCCGGAGCAGTGACAAGCGTTCCGGGACACAGTTTCCGGGACGGCCGCACGAGAGCCTCCCACCGGCCGTCGGGCAATTCCTCCAGCAGCAGCACCTCGACGGCGCCACCGGACGATCGGCGCAACGGCAGGCGTGCCGGCAGCACCCGCGTGTCGTTGACCACCACCACGTCACCCGGCAACAGCAGATCGGGAAGGTCACGGATGTGACGATGCTCGACCGCGTTGCCGTGATCGACCAGCAGACGAGCCGAGTCGCGTCTCTCCAGTGGGTGTTGGGCAATCGACTCGGCGGGAAGCGGGTAGTCGACGTCGTCCGGGGTCCGGGGCGGCGGAATTGGCATGGCCCCCAAAGGCTATGGGCCAGCTGATCGACGCCGGCAAGGCCTCAGTCGAAGAAACCCCTCGGTGGGCCGACCTCGGCCGAAGCCGGCGGAGTGAGTCCGAGGTGGGCGTAGGCGGTCGGGGTGGCGACCCGGCCGCGCGGGGTGCGCATGAGCAGTCCCTGCTGGATCAGGTAGGGCTCATAGACATCCTCCACCGTCTCGGTGGGCTCGCTGACACTGATCGCCAGAGTCGACAGCCCGACCGGGCCGCCGTCAAAGCGGCTGCAGATCGACTCGAGAACGGCACGTGACGCCTTGTCGAGGCCGAGTTCGTCCACTCCGAAGAACGTCAATCCGTCGGCCGCCACCTCGGCGTCGATGTCGGAGTCGCGTTCGACATCGGCGAAATCGCGAACCTGCCTGAGCAACCGGTTGGCAATCCGTGGTGTGCCTCTCGCCCGGCGGGCTATCTCCCAGGCACCCTCGCCGGTGATTTCGACGCCGAGGATTCCGGCGGCCCGCAGGACGATCGACAGCAGGTCGTCGACCTCGTAGTAGTCGAGCCGGGCGACCAAACCGAAACGGTCGCGCAGCGGACCGGTTATCAGACCGGTTCGGGTGGTGGCACCGACCAGCGTGAACCGCGACAGCTCCAGCGGGATCGATCTGGCCGCCGGCCCCTTGCCCAGGACGATGTCGATCCGGAAATCCTCCATGGCCGGGTAGAGGACTTCCTCGACGGCACGGGGCAGACGGTGGATCTCATCGATGAAGAGCACGTCGCCCTCCTCGACCTTGGAGAGGATCGACGCCAGGTCACCGGCCCGCTCGAGCGCGGGCCCCGACGTGACCTGGATGTTGGCGCCCATCTCGGCCGCCACGATGTTGGCGAGGGTGGTCTTGCCGAGACCCGGAGGGCCGGCGAACAGCATGTGGTCGGTGGCCTCGCGGCGCTTGCGGGCCGCACCCAGCATGACCCCGAGGTGGCCCTTGAGCTCCGACTGGCCCACGAACTCGCCCAGATTCCGGGGCCGCAGCCCGGGAACATCAGGCGGGTCGATCGGCTCCTCCCGGGGCGACAACATCTCCTCACGCACGGCTCAGCGAACCCCTGAAGCCAAGCGACGCAAGGCATCCTTGAGAAGCTCGCTCACATCTCCGTCGACCGGCAGTTCCGAGAGCACCACGTGGATCTCATCGGTGCCGTAACCCAGACCCTCGAGGGCGCTACGCAGATCGGAACGGGCGCTCGACTGCGTGGTGGCACCTGCGCCGTCGGTGAGCACCACGACCGGCGAATCGGGGAGATCCAGCCTCGACTTGAGTTCCATGACGATACGGGCCGCAGTCTTCTTGCCGACCCCGGGCACGAGACACATGGCGGCAATGTCGTCATCGGCAACGGCACGTCGGAGTGCGTCGGGACCGTGAACCGACAGGATCGCCAAGCCCAGCGACGGCCCGACTCCGTGGGCGGAGATCAGTGATTCGAAGATGCGGCGTTCATCGATCGTGGGGAAACCGTAGAGCGTCTCGCTGTCTTCACGTACGGAGTGGTGGATGTGGATGAAGACCTCGTCGTCGCCCTCGGCGATGCCCACGGATGTGGACGGTGTGACCAGTACTCGATAGCCGACCCCGGCCACCTCGATCAGCAACTCGCCGTCGTGTCCCCGGTCGAGCAGTCGACCTCGTAGCGAACCGATCATCTGACGGAACCTCCGCTCGCACCGACCCTCTGGCGGGCGAGATGACAAAGGGCGATGGCCACGGCATCGGCGGTGTCGGGCGGACGCAGCGGCTCGGCCAAGCCGAGCAGGGTCTGCACCATCTGACCGACCTGCAACTTGTCGGCAGCACCCCAGCCCGCTACGGCCTGTTTGATCTCGTTGGGCGAGTATTCGACCACATCGCAGCCCGCGGCCGAGGCTTCGGCCATGACGATTCCGCTCACCATGGCCACCGCCATGGCGGTGCGAACATTGTGTTGGAAGAACACCCGCTCGATGGCCAGGACATCAGGCCGCAGGTCGGTGATCAACTCGCGAATCTCCCGCTGGATCTCGGCCAACCTCACCGGTCTCTCGGTCGCCGGGTCGGTACGGATGACTCCGGCCGACACGGCGCGTGGTCGTCGGCCACTTTCGAGGAGCCCGTAGCCGCAACGCGACAAACCGGGATCTATGCCGAGAACGAACACATGTACGACTGTAGTGCCGGGCTCCCCCGACGCGGCGGACACGCCACCGGCACCCGTCCGACTCCTCGGCGTGGCAGGCTGGGCCGATGTCGAGGCGACGGAAGATTCTCCTTGGGGTGGCCGGCGGGTTCGTCGTTGCTTTCACCGCCCTCACCCTGAGGCTGTTCCGCTACCCGACAACCGATGACCCCGGCCCCGCCGACGCCGTGGTGATGCTCGCGGGGGGAGGCGACCGTATCGACAAGGCGATAGAACTGGGAGTGCGGATGGGGCTCGCCGACAAGGTCGTGTTCGCTTCCGTCTGGGTCGCAGATCAGAACGTGTGGTCGGCGCGGCCATGCAACTCATCGGGGCGGGCCCTGATGGCCGGCACCGAAGCGATCTGCTTCCAGCCGGACCCCGGCACAACCCAGGGCGAGGTACGCGAGATCGCGCGCATGGCACGAGACAATGACTGGCAGTCGATAATCGTGGTCGCCTCGACCGACCAGGTCACCCGTGCCCGGATGCTGCTGGGGCGATGCTGGGACGGCGACGCCCGTTTCGTGGGCGTGCCCCACAACCAGCCGTTCCTGTTCCGAGCCGCCCACGAATGGGGGGCGTTGGCCAAGGCGCTCACCATCAATCGCGGCTGCTGAATTCTTCAGCCCGACCGGCTCCTGCCGATGGTGTCGCGATGACCTCCTCCGTGCCGTTCACGTCCGCTGTCTCGCTGCGTGCCGTGGGCAAGACCTTCGGTGACGTGGCCGCGCTCCGCAATCTCGACCTCGTGGCGCCGGAGGGGCGGATCACCGTTCTCCTCGGTCCGAACGGGGCCGGCAACCTCATCTACGCGGCGCGACTCCATGGGGTCGTCCCCAGCCTCATCGACTCACGAATCGCCGAGGCTGCCGGGCGCTTCGGTATCAGCCGTACCCTCGACCCGGAGTCGTCACAGGCGGTCCTGGCCCGACGAGTTGGTCGACATCGCCATGTCCTCGGCGACATCGTCGGGTGCCGGTCTCGAGTTGGTGACGGGAGTTCGCAGCGTCCAGCGGACCGCCGACGGGGTGAGGGTCGTGATCGACGACCGGTCGGTCATCCCCGACGGCGTCGAGACGCTCGTCCGGTCGGGAGTGAGGATCTCCCGGGTTTTGCCCCGAGAGCCCAGCCTTGAGGAACTCTATTTCGCGGTCAGGCAGACGGCACGGGACCTGGTCGGGCGGCCGCGGTCGATGGAGACGGTCCGATGAACTGGCGTCGTACCGCGACGATCGCCCGTGCCGATCTGCGTCAGCTCGTGCTGGCCAGGGATTCCTGGCTGCCGATGGGTATTCTCGACGGAATCTTCTTCGTGATCGTCCCGGCGTTCCTGCTGATCGGGATCTCCTGGCTCGGTGATGCGGGCACGCTACGTCAGATCTCCGACACGCTCTCGCTGCTTCCTCGACAGGCCCAGGAGCAGATCCGTGGCAACACCCCCCAGCGCGTACCTCCTACGCCCTGGCCGTCTATCTCTTCGCACCGATGGCCGTGGTTGTGCCGCTCACCATCTCGACCGCGGTGGGGGGGCCGCGCTCGTCGACGAGCGTGAACGCGGTACCGGGGAATTCCTGGCCCACTCCCCGGCCTCGACCCGCTAGATATATCTCGGCAAGCTCCTCGCCAGCCTGGTGCCGGGCTACTTCACGACCATGGTCCGCTTCGGCGCCTACTCCCTGATCGTCAACCTGATCGTGGACCCCGAGGTGGGGGCTGGTTCTTCCCGACCGCCCAGTGGTGGCTGATGATTCTGTGGGTGCTGCCCGGCTTCCTGATCATCGGGTTGTCGTTGGTACTGCGCATGTCGGGCCGCGTCCGCTCGACCGCAGCGGCCCAACAGGCGTCGGGCCTCATCACCCTGCCCCTGATCGGTATCGCCTGCGCCCAGGCATCGGGCGCGCTCTACGGGTCGATCGGCACCACCATCGTAATCGGAGCGATCACCCGGACGATCGGGCTCCTGTCGACGGCCCGCGGCATGGGTGCGGTGAAGCGCCAACGACTGCTGGGGGTAGCCGACGGGATCTAGGCGGACCCCGCCCGGGCCGTGGTCTCGAACACGCCCATCATCCCCTGGTCCTCGTGGTCGAGGATGTGGCAGTGGTAGACGGACCGGCCCGGGAAGTCGGTGATCTCGAGAATGAACTTGACCCAGCCGCGGGCGGGGACGTTGACGGTGTCCTTGAGGCCGGGAGAGATCAGGCTCCTGTCACTGGCATCAACGACCCGGAACTGCCAGATGTGGATGTGGAACGGATGGTCCATGTTGGAGACATTGCTGACGGTCCACTCCTCCACGGCGCCGAGGTCGAGGCGGGTATCGACTCGCTCCGGGTCGAATGTCCGACCGTCGATCATGAATGACATTGCCCCGCCTCCCCCCATCGACAGCTCGAGGGATCGACTACCGGTGGCGGTGGGCGGGTCGGCGATCCGCGCTCCCTGTATCCGGGTCGGAAGCGAGGCCCGCGTCGATGGACCCGACGCGTCGAGGGTCAACAGATCGATGGTCCCTGCGGCGTTGGAACCACCCCGGCCGCCACCCATTCCGGATCCACCGCGGTCGTAGCGGGTGGTACGAAGGGTGATGGTGCCGGGGTCGCTCACCGCCACCAGGAACTCGGCCCTCTCGCCCGGTGCCATCAGCAGGTGGTCGATCTGTTCGGGGACCTCGATCAGACCGCCGTCGGTGCCGGCCAGCATCATCGGGGACCCTTCGAGGACGAGTCGGTAGTAGCGCGACGAACTCGCGTTGACCAGCCGCCATCGCTCGACCGTGCCCGTCGACCCCGAGATCACGGGCTGGTGGACTCCGTTGACGGTGACGAGATCGCCTTCTCGACCCGACATACGATCCATGCGTGATGCCGACACCACCCCGGAGTCGGAGCCGATCCGTGGATCGCCGAGCACCATCACCCTCTCGATCGCCGCCGACAGCAGCGGGTCCTGGTCGGAACGGTCCTCGATGATGATCACTCCGGCCATACCGCCCGCAACCTGCTCGGCCACGAAACCGTGCCGATGCGGGTGGTACCAGTAGGTGCCACCCCGATGGTCGGCGGGCAGTTGTATCTCGAAGAGGAACTCGTCGCCGGGGGCGATGCTCACGAACACGTTGTCGCTGTTGCCCTCCGGCGATACGTGCAGGCCGTGGGTGTGGAGGTTGGTCGGCGTATCGAGCCGGTTGACCACCAGGATCCGCAGCAGGTCACCGGGCCGGGCACGCAGCGTCGGCCCGGGGGTGAAACCACCGTAGGTGTAGGCCCAGCGTGTGCCGTCCCCGAAGGGCACCATGGCCGTGACCGCCGTCAGCGTCGTGTCGAGTACCCCGTCGACCGACGAGATGTCCGCCGGCGAAAGAAACCGCGGCGAAACCGTCGGCGCGACAGTCGACGGGTTGTCGCCGCACGCGGCCAGCGGGAGTACGCCGACTCCGACCACCGCCCCCAGCCCCATACCGAGAAAACTGCGTCTGTCGAAACTTGTCACCACTCACCCCCGAGTTCTCCGACCACGGTGACATGTTAGGGAACATTCGGATCGGCTACTCGGATGCCGACTCCATCAGCTCGTCGCTGATGTCGAAGTTGGCATGGACGTCCTGGACGTCGTCGAGATCGTCGAGCAGTTCCAAGAGCTTGAGGACCCGCCTGGCGGTGCCCGGTTCGGTGACCTCGACCGTCGATGACGCCAACATGGTGAGATCGGCCGACTCGAAGGCGATTCCGGCGGCCTCGATCGCGTCGCGGACGGTATTGAAATCGGTCGGTGGAGTGGTGACCTGCCACCCGTCGCCGTCGGCGACGATGTCTTCCGCGCCGGCATCGAGCACCACCATCATCAACTCGTCCTCGTCCACCGACGACGGCACCAGGATCACTCCCTTACGGTCGAACTGCCATGCCACGGCGCCCGGCTCGGCGAGCGAGCCACCGTTCTTGGAGAGGGTGTTGCGCACATCGCCGCCGGTGCGGTTGCGGTTGTCGGTGAGACACTCGATGTAGAGCGCCACGCCGCCAGGGGCGTAGCCCTCGTAGGTGACGGTCTCGTAGTTGACGCCCTCGAGTTCGCCGGTGCCCCGCTTGACGGCCCGTTCGATGGTGTCGAGGGGAACCGACGCGTCACGTGCCTTCTGATACATGGTACGCAGGGTGGCGTTGGAGTCGAGATCGCCGCCGCCGGTGCGGGCCGCCACCTCCACCTGCTTGATCAACTTGGCGAACAGCTTGCCCCGCTTGGCGTCGGCTGCGCCCTTCTTGTGCTTGATCGTTGCCCATTTCGAGTGACCCGACACAGGAGTTTCCTCTCAGATTTCCCGGGGCGGTACCGCCCGGGTGCAGATTGCGGGCTGGGAACTGCCGACGGCGGCATTGCGGACGAACAGCCGGTGGATCCGATCGTCACCCGACAACTCGGGATGGAAAGCAGCCACCATGACGGGGCCCTGACGACACAATACGGGGTTGCCATCGACCTTGGCGAGGACCTCGACCCCGCTCCCGGCCGTCTCAACCACGGGTGCCCTGATGAACACCGCGTGGAACGGCTCATCGAGACCGTCGATCTCGATGTCGGTCTCGAAGCTGTCGACCTGGGTGCCGTAGCCATTGCGCCGCACATCGAGGTCGATCAATCCCAGCGCGTGCTGGTCGGATCGGCCGTCGAGAATCTTCGTCGACAGCAGAATCAGCCCGGCGCACGTGCCGAGAACCGGGAGACCGTCGCAGAGGCGACGGGTGAGCGGCCCGATGAGACCGCTGCG
The DNA here is from genome assembly GCA_003231645.1 of Acidimicrobiia bacterium. GTDB lineage: Bacteria > Actinomycetota > Acidimicrobiia > Acidimicrobiales > Aldehydirespiratoraceae > SZUA-87. The sequence continues at coordinate 53,690 of QIIW01000152.1, forward strand.
ATCGAGCAACATCGACATCGTGGTCGACTCGCCGCCGGGGATGACCAACGCATCGACACTACCGAGTTGCTCGACCGTGCGGACCTCGAGGGTCGACAGCCCGAGACCGTCGAGGATCCGGGCGTGCGCGGCAAAGGAACCCTGCAGAGCGAGAACACCGAAGACGGACGCTACCAACCGCGTTCGGCCAGTTTCGTCTCGAGCCCGCCGATCTCCAGACCCCTCATCGCCGCGCCCAGCCCGGTGCTGACCTTGGCGATGATGGCCGGATCCTCGAAGTTGGTGGCCGCCTCGACGATGGCCGATGCCATCTTGGCCGGTTGTGAACTCTTGAAGATGCCGGAACCCACGAACACCGACTGGGCCCCGAGCTGCATCACCAGCGACGCGTCGGCCGGAGTGGCGATTCCTCCGGCGCAGAACATCGGAACCGGCAGGGTGCCGCGGTGGTGGATCTCCTGCACGAGGGGCAGAGGAGCCTGGAGATTCTTGGCCCAGTCGAAGAGTTCGGCGGGATCGGCCGTGGTGATCTTGGCGATGTCACCGAGGATCGATCGGAGATGACGCACCGCCTCGACGATGTTGCCGGTGCCGGCCTCACCCTTGGAGCGGATCATGCAGGCCCCTTCGCTGATGCGTCGCAGCGCCTCACCGAGGTTGGTGGCACCGCACACGAACGGTGTGGTGAACGCCCACTTGTCGATGTGGTGTGATTCGTCGGCCGGGGTGAGTACCTCGGACTCGTCGATGTAGTCGACGCCGAGGGACTGCAACACCTGTGCTTCGGCGAAGTGGCCGATACGGGCCTTGGCCATCACGGGGATGCTCACCGCGGCCTGGATTCCGACGATCATCTCGGGATCCGACATACGAGCCACACCGCCATCGCGGCGGATATCGGCCGGCACCCGCTCGAGGGCCATCACGGCGACAGCTCCTGCGTCCTCGGCGATCCGGGCCTGGTCGGGGTCGACCACATCCATGATCACGCCGCCCTTGAGCATTTCGGCCAGCCCCCGCTTGACGAGGGGCGTACCGGTTTCACGAACGCTGTCTTCGGTGCGATCGGTGTTATCTGCCATACGGGTCATCCTAGGGGCTGTCGGCGCCTCACGACGTAGCCGCCTTGCGGGCCTCGGAAAGTAGTTTCCGGGCATCGGTCGTGTCGATCACACTGACTTTGGCGGTGGCGAACCGCGAACCCGGGCCGGCGGCCAGCAGGACCCATGTGGACCCAGGGGCCAAAGCGATTTCGTTGCCGTCGGAATCGGTGAGTTTCCAGTTCGGCGCGTCGGCCGACCTCGACCACGTGCCTTCGATCATCCGACCCCGTGTGAATACCTGGACCGAGCCGTCGCCGTAGGTCTTGGCCTGCGGAGACACGGAATCGGCGGGCGAGGTGCCGTAGTCGACCTGTGCGACGACGACGTTGGCCGGGGCCACCTCGACCTCGACACCGTCGACCACCGATGTTTGGAGGGTGCCGTCCTGGATCCTCACCCATCCCCCGAGTCGGGCGTCCCAGACGTGGGTCGAGTCGCGACCGAACTTGGTCGGATAGGCCACATCGACACCGCCGACTTCGACGCCGGAATTCGCCGGGAGATCCCCGTAGGAGAACAGGGGCTCGGGAACCCCGGCGTTCGTCTCGGGTATGTCTGCGGGTCTCACGTAGAGATTGTCCGGTGCGACGCGATCCGTGGACCGGAAGTAGGCGCCCTCGAGCCGCAACACACCCACATCGACGAACACCCCGGCGTCGCGAGCCCTGCGAAGTTCGCTCAGGACGATGGCATTGCCGCCCGAGTACCCGAACATGGGCTTCGACAGGCCGACAAGAAGATCAATGTCGCTCGACCGCCCCGACCTGACCGGACCGATGATGTCGGGAACCCGCGACTGGAACACGGCGAAGAATCTCGTCTTGAGCCCCTCGACCAATTCCTCGTAGACCAAATCGGCTTCGAACAGACCGGTCTGGGGACGCGACTTGGCGTCGTTGTTGCCGATCTTTATCACCAGGGCGGGCGCATCGACCCGGTCGACGGCGATGGGCGCACCGGTGAGCGGCCCGATCGGTCCGGCGTATTCCTCGGTGGTGGTGGTCGATCCGGCTGTCGTGGTGGTGAGGACCACACCCGGGACCGTGGTCGTCGGGGACGGCCCGGCAGCATTGCCGCCTCCGCCACAGGCCGAGACGAGCAGAAGCGCGGCCGTGATGGCGGCAGCCGATCGGCCGCCATTGCGAAGCCTCATCACAGTTCCTGAAGAGTGTCAATTCGTTGTTCGAGCGACGGGCGCCGGGGGTCGCCGTGGTCGACCGGCCCAAACAGCCAGAGGTGGTTGGTGCCGGCGTGTGACGGCACGCCCCCCGCTGTGCGGGCATGGTTCATCACCGCGGCCAGAGCCGGCGGGTAGCGGGTGAGCCTGACGCCTGCGAAATCGGCAAGAACCACCGATCCGGGGTCGAGACGACGGTCGATGTAGCGCCCGGCGAGCGCGCCTCGGCCCAGCAGCCGCCCGGCGGCACACAGGAGCGTCGCGATCTCGACACCCGAGTCGAGAAGGCACAAGGTGCGAGCCACCAGCGCTTCGAGTTCGAGTCGCGTCAAGTCATCGAGGGCACCCACCGTCACGACGAGGTCAGCGCGGTCGGGGCTCCGGCCGACCATCGCGGCATCGGGGGCCGACAGCTCCACGACGTGGATTCTCGGTGGCTGCTGCCCGCTGGAGAGACAGAGACCCTCAACGATGTTGTCGATCCTCGGTCGACGGTCGTCGGCTATCGGACGCGCCCCCAGCTCGTGGAGCGCGATCGACGTCGCACCGTGGCGCACCAGCACGAATGCCCCGACTCCGACCACGAGACCCACGGGTATCGCCAGCCAGAACGGCACGGCGATCGCCAACAGAACGAGACTTACGACCAGGGCCAGAGTCGCGGCGGGAGGGCCGACGATCCTCGTCGGCGAGGTGGATGTCATGGGAGCCTCCGAACGCGGTCGGAACTGAACCGAGGCTCAGAACTGGACGGACACATTGCCGCGCGATTCGTCGTCGGCCTCGAAGTACTCGCGGGCGTTGAACCTCATTGGTCCGGCCATCATCACACCGGGGAAGGTCTGGATGGAGTTGTTGTACTTGAGAACCGTGTCGTTGTAGAGCTGGCGGGCGTAGGCAATACGACCCTCGGTGGCGGTGAGTTCCTCCTGCAGATCACGGAAGTTGTCGTTGGCCTTGAGTTCCGGGTAGGCCTCCGACACCGCGAACAACTGCCGGAGTGCCCCGGTGAGCATGTTCTCACTCTGGGCCTGGGCGGCTGGTCCCTGTGCCGTGGTTGCGGCATTGCGCGCCGCGATCACCGCCTCGAGCGTTTCGCGCTCGTGGGATGCGTAGCCCTTCACCGTTTCGACCAGGTTCGGGATGAGGTTCCAGCGACGTTTCAACTGGACATCGATCTGGGCCCAGGCATTCTCGATGCGGTTCCTGAGCCTGACCATCTTGTTGTAGATGCTGATCACGATCACGACCAGCACGACCACGACAACCAGAACGATTATGAAGATCATCTGTTCCTCCGGGGCGGCGCTGCCTCGCGCCGTGACCCGGTCAGGCTAGCGTCCCCGCGGCCCGGGGCCCGACCGCGGAGGCCACCAATCGCCGGTAGCGCTCGAGGTAGAAGTCGGCCAGACGATCCATCGAGAACATCTCGGCTCGTTCACGTCCGTGGCACACCAACTCCGCCCGCTGGTCGGCCGAACCGATGAGTTCGCGCAGCGCAACGGCCAGGGCTTCGCTGTCTCCGGGTGACACCAACAACGCGTCGCTTCCGTTGCGGGCGACATTCGCGTAGCCGGGAATGTCCGCCGCCACGACCGGGGTCGACGCCGCCATGGCCTCGAGCAGCACCACACCGAACGATTCGCCTCTCAGCGACGGGGCACAGAAAATGTCGGCACCTCGTAGTCTCGCGGTCTTCTCCGACTCGCTGATCGTTCCCAGCCACTCGATGCGGGGATCACCGGCGAACCGGGCCTTGAGGTCGGCGGTCTCGGGGCCCTCGCCCGCCACCCACAGGCGAAGGCCGGCCGGCAGCCCCGACATTGCTTCGAGAAGTACCCCTAGGCCCTTGCGCGGCTCGTGACGACCCAGGAACAGGATCGTTCGACCACCACCCTCGATGACCGGACCCTCGTAGTAGCGGCGAAGTTCGACACCGTTGAACGCGGCGTCATATGTGCCGCCAAGCGTCTCCTGGGCCATCTTGCGAGCATCGTCGGAAACGGCAACGCGGTCGTCGAGGCGCCCGGCGAGGAACCTGACGGCACGCGGCATCAAGTCGTAGGCCAGTGATCCACCCGCGGCGTGGAACGTGCCGATGAGCGGGGCCGGCCGCATGAGCAGCGCGGTCGTGGTCGGACCCGGAGCGAGCGGCTCGTGGAGATGCACCACGTCGAAGTCCTCATCGCGCATGGCCCGAATCGTACGAAGCTGACACGCCGGATCGGGCGCTATCGGGGCGACGGAACCGTTGGCGGCAGTGGGAAGACTCAGGCCGAGGGGCGTGACCCCGGCGTCGGGCGGTGGGCCGTCACAGGGCGCGAGGACACGAACGGCGTGGCCCTTGCGGCGCAGCGCCCGCGCCAGTCCGAGAACCTGCATCTGGACGCCCCCCGGAACCGTGAGGCTGTAGGGACAGACAATGCCGACCCGCATCATCCGACCCCCCTGAGATGCGCCGGCGGTTCTGTGCCGAGCAGCCGGTAGTCGCTGGGCCAGTTCGGGCTCATCATGTGCCACTGCTCGGGGGCCCGCCTGATCAGCACCTCGAACTCGTGGGCCAGGTCCTGAGTGACCCGCACGATGTCGTCGCGAAGCCGACCGTGGCGCTCCGCTTCGATCGCGGGGCGGACCTCGGCGAAACGGCCTCCATCCCGCCAGTAGACCGCAGTCGGCAGGAGCATGCATCCGGTACGCAACGCCAGCATGGCCGGTCCGGCGGGCAAAGTGGTGCGCTCCCCGAAGAACTCGACGACCACACCGTTGCCGAAGATGTCTCGGTCACACGGCAGGCAGAGGATCTCGCCGCGTCGGAGTACGGCGATGGACTCCTTGCCCGCGTCGGGTCCGGCGGAGACGATGTTCATTCCGAGTGACTCGCGCAGCCCGAGGAACCACTCGAACAATTCCGGTGGCCGCAAGGGTTCGACGACCGCGGTGATCGGCAGGCCCATCACCCCGGAAATCCAGAACGCCCCCCACTCCCAGCTCCCCAGGTGAGGCAGGGCGAAGATGGCACCTCGCTTCGACACGACCGCGGCCTCGACCTGTTCGAATCCCGAATAGCTGAACCCGTGGTCGACCACCGTGGGTGACAGTCCGGGCAGCCGAAAGCTCTCGAGGTAATACTGCGCATACCACTCGTAGACCTCGGCGACGCGCCGACGGCGTTCGGTTGGCGACATCGTGTGCCCGAGCACCCGTTCGAGGTTGTGGGCCACCAGACGACTCTTGTCCCCCGACACCGACAGCACGGCCGCCGCGGCCCGCACCCCGGCGGTCGAGAGGCGGCTGGGCAGGTGACGCGCGAGAAACGATCCCGCTCGGTAGGCGGAGACCGACGCCATCGTGTTCAGCCGTCGCGCAGGGCGCGGCGCTCACGCATCCGCTGACGCCACAGCGACTCGGTGCTCGAACGGCGCGGACGTCGGCGTTGACGACTCCGGGGCAGGGGCCGATCGTCGGAGGCCTGACGCCAGACCTTCACGAAGCGCTGCCCCGCGGTGACGACGGTGAGGGCGAGCATCACCCACAACACGCCGATGAGAATCTCGTTGAACAGCAGACCGAAGGCCAAGACGATGAAGCGTTCGGCCCGTTCCATGATGCCGCCCTTGGCATCGAATCCGAGTGATTCGGCTTTGGCCCGCTCGTACGAGACGAGCATCGCCGCGGCCAGGATCGCCACCGGGAGCATCGAGATCCGCCCGGGACGGGTGCTGGCCAGATACCAGGCGACGCCACCGAACAAAAGTGCGTCGGTGAATCGGTCGGAGACCGAATCGAGGAACGCACCTCGTGTCGAACCGGTGCCCGATGCCCTCGCCACGGCTCCGTCGAGTGCATCGGGCACTCCGGTGAGTACCAGGAACAGGAGGCCGACCCGGAGGTAACCGGATCCGATGGTGAACGCGGCGACTCCGGCCATCACGATGCCGGTCATGGTGATCACATCGGCAGAGATGCCGGCTCGACGAAGGCTCTGACCGATCGGGGTGAGCCCCCTGTCGACCGTCGAGCGCCAGTTGCCATCGAACATCCACGTACTCCAGTCGGAAATTACGGCTGCAAGGCTAGCAGGAGCCGACCCGACCTCGACCGAGTCGGTGTCTGTGCCAACCGTGGTCGCCGGTGATCAATTCCCGTAGGCGGTCCAGTCTTCCGGGTTGTCCTCGACGAAACGGTCGATGATCTCGCCGTTGATTCCGTCGACCGGCACCAGCCCGCGGCGGCTCGGTGAGGGCTCGTTGGAGTAGAGGAGGATGCGCCATGTCGGGCGGCTGCGAAGGCCACGCCAACCGAGTTGTGCCGACGCGTGACCGACGGGAAAGCCGACCTCGCGGGTGGCTGCTCCCAGAGCGTGTTGCTCATCGAAGGAAAGATCCCAGCCGGCCTGCCAATGCTAGGCACCGATGACGATCAGAGCGATCCCGGCGATGAGTATCCCGTTGTCCACCAGGACGGCGTCAGGCCCCGAGGCGACCGAGAGCGTGATGGCTCCGATACCCATCAGCACGTAGATCACGGCCGGTATGCGCCGACGGCTGTTGTTGGGGAAAAGATAGGTGGCGGCGAGCGCCGACGGGTCGAGGCTATTGGTGCCGATCGGGTTCCCCGCTACGAGGGCCAGGCGTCGACCAACCGACGCCAGGACACGACGAGGGCTTCGGGAAGAACCCTGGTATCGGCCACGGCGGTCATGAAGTTGGTGTCACCTGCCCACCTCGGGACGATGTGGACATGGAGGTGGTCGGGCACACCGGCGCCCGCACCCCGGCCGAGGTTCATGCCGACGTTGACTCCTTCGGGCGAATACGCGGCCTTGACGGCACCGACTCCCAGCCGTACCGCGTTCCACAACTCTGCGTGTTCGTCGTCGGTGAGATCCTCGAGCGCCGCCACGCCCCGATTCGGCAGCACCATTGTGTGGCCCGACGTGTAGGGGTAGGCGTTGAGCAGCGCGAAGCAGGTGCGGCCGCGCCACACGATGAAGGTCTGCTCGTCGGGGGCACCGGAGGCAAGAATCGACTCGAACAGCGTCGCGGCGCCGGGGACCGCCGTCGGCGTGTGGATGTCGCTGAGATATGGCATCCGCCAACCCGCCCAGAGATGCTCGACCATTGGATACCCCCCTCCGATCAGGCGAGAGCCGCGACCTCGGCGGCCAGCCGTTGGATGAAATCGCCCACTGCCACGTCGCGCTCGGGCTTGGCGTCGCCTCTCTTGTTGACACCGACGGTGTCGTTGGCGACGTCGTCGTCGCCCACCACCAGGATGTACGGGATCTTTTCGACCTTGCCGTTGCGGACCCGTTTGCCGAGCGGCTCGGTGGCCCCGGCAACGCTCACCCGCAGACCACCTGCCATCAGGCGGGACGCGACATCGTCGGCGTAGGCGTGGTGGGCCTCGGCCACGGGAAGGACGCGAACCTGCTCGGGCGCGAGCCAGGCCGGAAAGGCACCGGCATAGTGCTCGAGCAGCACCCCGAAGAACCTCTCCACCGAACCGAACAGCGCCCGATGGATCATCACCGGCCGCCGGCGCGTGCCGTCGTTGGCGACGTATTCGAGGTCGAATCGTTCGGGCAGGTTGAAGTCGAGCTGAATCGTGGAGAGCTGCCACGCCCGACCGATCGCATCGCGAACGTCGACATCGATCTTCGGCCCGTAGAACGCACCGCCGCCCTCGTCGACCACGTACTCGAGACCGGCCGTGTCCAATGCCTCACGCAGGCCCTCGGTGGCCTGATCCCAGAGGTCATCCTCGCCTACCGATTTCTCCGGCGGTCGGGTGGAGAGCTTGGCCTGAAACTCCTCAAACCCGAAGGCGCGCAGCACGTCCAGAACGAATGCCAGCAGCGACGAGAGTTCACCGGCGATGTCGTCGCGGGTGCAGAAAATATGGCTGTCATCCTGGGTGAAGCCGCGGCTTCGCAACAGACCGTGGACCGCGCCGGAGAGTTCGTAGCGGTAGACCGCCCCGAGCTCGAACAATCGAAGAGGCAGCTCGCGGTAGCTGCGCAGATTCGACTTGTAGATCATGACGTGGAACGGACAGTTCATCGGCTTCGGGTAGTAGTTCGTCCCGTCGACTTCCATCGCCGGATACATGCTGTCGGCATAGAAGTCGAGATGCCCCGACGTCTCCCAGAGCACCGACTTGGCGATGTGGGGCGAGAACACGAACTCGTAACCACCGTGCTGGTGACGGTCGCGGGAGTAGTCCTCCATGATCTTGCGTATCAGCGCACCCTTGGGGTGCCAGACGGCGAGGCCGGGTCCGAGTTCCTCGGGCCAGGAGACCAGGTCGAGTTCGTGGGCCAAGCGCCTGTGATCGCGTTTCTCGGCTTCCTCGAGGCGGTGGAGATGGGCTTTGAGTTCTTTCTTAGATGCCCATGCCGTGCCGTAGACGCGCTGCAACATCGGTCGACTGACGTCACCGCGCCAGTAGGCGCCCGCAACCGACTGGAGCTTGAAGTGGCCGAGACGGCCGGTGGAGGGAACATGCGGGCCGGTACACATGTCGCGAAACGTGCCGGGTACGGCCATGTCACCGTTGGCGTAGTAGCTGATCGAATCGGCCTCACCGATCTCGGCCGCGTCGTCGGCGCCGGCCCGGGCGCCGCTCACTCGTTCGATGATCTCGACCTTGAACGGTGAGGCCGCGAAGAAGTCGAGGGCTTCGTCGATTGCGAGTTCGTGACGAACAAAAGGTTGGTCGGCGGCCACGATCTCACGCATACGGGCCTCGAGGCGTTCGAGGTCGTCATCGCTTATGGTCGCGGCGTCGGGAAGCTCGACGTCGTAGTAGAAGCCGTTCTCGATCGGGGGGCCGATCGCCAGCTGGGTCCCGGGAAACACATCGAGCAGGGCCTGGGCCAACACATGGGCGGTCGAATGGCGGATGGTGTGCAGACCCCGCGGCGAATCGGCGGTGACGATCTCGACGGTGGCACCGTCCGGGAGTGGATCACGAAGGTCGTGCTCATGTCCGTCGACCACCGTGATCAGAGCGGCCGAAGCAAGCCGGGGGCCAATGGAGGCCGCCAGGTCGGCACCGGTGGCGCCGTCGACCAGCTCACGCTGGGAGCCGTCGGGAAGGGTTACCGAAATCGAAGCTGACATACTCCGCCGAGGTTAGCGTCGGGCCGAGTCGCTGGTTGCGAGGTTTCGAGCTCGGTCGCCCACCGGTGGGAGGGTCGGGTCAGATGGCGGCCGGTCGGAGCACATCAGCCGACGAGCGGCGGACCGGCATCTCCGGATCGACCGTGGTCTGCAGTGTCGTGGTGGCTTCCTGCCGACCCTTGGTCGCGTAGGAGTTGACGTAGTCCTGGCCGGTGAGGGCGCGTATCTCGAACATGAGCTCGTCGGTCATCTGCCGCAGACGCAATCTGGAATCGGACACACGATCGGAGTCGGGCGGCCGAATCGGACGGCCGAACCGGATCTCGGCCGGCAGGAACGGCCTGGGGCACGATGCCTCGGGTGGTTGGATGCGGCGGGTCCCGAGAATCCCGACCGGAATGATCGGCGCGCCGGTGCTGACCGACAGTCGGGCCGCGCCCGTGTGCCCCTTGTGGAGAAATCCGGTGCGAGATCGCGTGCCTTCGGGGTAGATGCCGAACAGTTGACCTCGCTCGAGCAGATCGGCCGCCGCATCGAGGGCACGCTGCGACGAATCACCACCGCTGCGATCGATCGGGATCATTCCGAGGGCCGGGAAGAGCTTCCGGGTCTTCCAGTCGTCGAGGTATTCGGCCTTTCCGACGAAGGTGATGCATCGGGGAAGCACCGTGGGCAGAAAGAACGAGTCGATCACGGAGGTGTGGTTGGGGGCCAAGATGGCCGGACCGTCGGTGGGAATGTTGCCGAGACCCACGACGTTGATGCGCCAGCACGCCTTGAAGACGGGTCGCATGACCGAGACTGCGATCTTCTGCAGTTGCCCTTTGTCGGTGGCCACAAAGACTCCCTGTTGGTGGCCCACATCATGGCGCACCGATGGTGCCTGCGCGGCACGGCTTTGTGAACGCCTCGTGAAAAATCAGCGAACCCCACCGAGATCGACCCCGATGAGTGCCGCCGCGGGCCCAGCATCGACGAGGTTCGACGCGGCGTCGTCGATCAGCCCGATCGCCCCCGGGACGTCCAGATCGGAGTCAACCCTCGACCTGACGGCGTCGAGCAGCTGCTGTCGCGTCCGGTCCGAGGCTGTCCCGCGAGCAATCGATGCCGCTCGCCGCCAACTCTGCAGACGCGCCTCGGCGTCGGCCAGCAGACCGTCGGTCCACTGCCACGGTCGCCGGTAGTGATGGATCGAGAGGGCGAGCCTGATCGCGGCCGGCTCGGTCCGCTCGCGCAACTCGTGTACGAACACGAGATTGCCGAGCGACTTCGACATCTTGCGGCCGTCGAGGTGGACCATCGCATGGTGCACCCAGTGGCGCACGAAGGGCGACCCGGTGACCGACTCGCACTGTGCACGCACACATTCGTGGTGTGGGTAGAGGAGGTCGACACCACCACCGTGGATATCGATCGTGGAGCCGAGCTCCCGCATTGCCAAGGCACTGCACTCGATGTGCCACCCGGGGCGGCCGGCTCCCCAGCGCGACTCCCAGCAAGGTTCGCCGTCACCGGAGGGCCGCCACATGACAAAATCGAGCGGATTCCGCTTGGCCGGGTCGTCGGGGTACTCACCCCATTCGTCGGCCAGGCGGCGCATTCGGTCGGCCCCGAGCCTCGCCAGGGAACCGAAGTCGTCGACCGATGCGGTGTCGAAGTAGACCGAACCACCCGACTCGTAGGCGTGCCCGGCCGCGATCGTGGAGTCGATCAGGCCTCGTATCTCGGGGATCGCCCCGGTCGCTCTCGGCTCGGACCACGGCGCAAGAGTGTTGAGCGACTTCATGTCGTCGTCGAATCGGGCCTTCTCGCCGAACGCCAGATCGAGATAGTGGACGCCACGGCGTCGGGCCGCGGCCAGGATGCTGTCGTCGACATCGGTGATGTTGCGTACGTACCTGACCTCGTGACCGAGATCGATGAGTCGGCGCTGCAGCACGTCGTAGGTGATGTAGGTCGCGGCGTGACCGAGATGAGTCGCGTCGTAGGGCGTGATCCCACAGACGTACATCGAAACCTCGTGACCGGCCGTGAACGGGACCGTCTGCCCTCGGGCCGTGTCGTAGAGCTGCATCGCCACCAACACGACGTTATGCCGCCGACATGGCGGCCGTGGAGAGTTCCAGGCCGTAATGTCTGAAGGTCCATGCCGGTTTCGTCCGGCGCGGGTCGTACCCCGACCCACGGAATGGAGGAAAAGTGGGCCTGCTCGACGGTAAGCGGATCGTGATCACCGGCGTGCTCACCGACGCGTCGCTTGCGTACGGAATCGCCCGGCTGGCCCAGGAGGAAGGTGCCGAACTGGTCCTCACCGGGGCCGGTCGGGGGATGCGGCTCACCCGGCGAACGGCCCGGAAGTTCCCGAACGAGCCCGAGGTGGTCGAGTTCGATGTGTCCGACGCATCCCACGCCACGGCGCTTCGTGAACGTCTGGAGTCGAAATGGGGGCGGGTCGACGGCGCGCTCCATGCCATCGGGTTCGCTCCTGAAGCCTGTCTCGGCGAAAACCTGATGGGAGCCACCTGGGACGACGTCAAGGTGGCGATCGAGATATCGGCTTTCTCCCTCAAGCTGCTCGCCGACGCCGTCGCGCCGCTCATGACCGACGGCGGATCGATCGTCGGACTCGACTTCGATGCCACCGTGGCATGGCCCGCCTACAACTGGATGGGGGTGGCCAAGGCCGCCCTCGAATCGACCAATCGTTATCTGGCCAGGGAACTCGGACGGGCCGGCGTGAGGTGCAACCTGGTCGCCGCCGGGCCGATCAAGACGGTAGCCGCGAAGTCGATTCCCGGTTTCTCGAAGTTCGAGGACGCCTGGGACGACCGGGCACCCCTGGGCTGGGATGTCAGGGACTCATCCGCGATCGCCAAGTCGACCGTAGCGCTCCTCTCCGACTGGTTCCCCTCCACCACCGGATCGATCATCCACGTCGACGGCGGTTTCCACTTTACCGGGGCCTGAGTCAGCCCGGCTGGGGACGGTCGGTCTCGTCACGGATCGAACCGACCAGCGACTCGAGGACGTCCTCGAGGGTGACCATGCCGAGCAGAGTTCCGTCGGCATCACGAACGAGCGTCATGTGGCGCCTCGTACGACGCATCGACCGCATCAGGTCGCGAATCGACCGGTCCGGTGGCACGATCAGCATGCGGCGGATCATTTCGAGCGGCACCGGTTCGGGCCTGGCCTCGGCCGGCAGCCGCAGCAGGTCCTTGGAGTGGACGAAACCGACGATGTCGTCGGATCCCGTGCCGTGGATCGGCAGACGGCTGTGCCCCGACCGGGCCACCACGGCCTCGATGCCCGAGACCGGTGTCGACCTGGCGACACCGACCAACCGCGACCTCGGCACCATGATCGATCCGGCGGTACGGGCCCGGAAATCGAGCGCGCCACTCAGCAGGTCGTGCTCGGCCGGGTCGAGTACCCCCTCCTGGTGGGCGCCGGCGATGAGAGTGTGGAATTCGTTGACGGTGAGCGCGGTGTTGAGTTCATCGACCGGCTCGCGGCCCAGCATTCTGACGGTGACACTCGACAGTTCGTTGAGTGCCCATATCACCGGACGCAACGCCGTGACGTAGGCACGGTGGATGGGCGCCAACGCCCGTGCGGCCCGCTCCGGACCGGCCAGGGAGATGTTCTTGGGCACCATCTCACCGAGCACTATGTGGAAGGTCACCACGATCGCCAGCGCCACCACGAAACCGACGCCGCTCAGGAGCCCCGACGGCACGTCGATGACACGTTCCACAGCAGATTCGACCACGGTCGACACCGCGGGTTCGGCCACGAAGCCGAGGCCGAGAGAAGCCATCGTGATGCCCAACTGCGCGCCCGCGAGCTGGGGCTGAAGATCACGGACCGCCTCGAGGGCCGCGGAGGCACCGTCGTCGGCGTTGTCGGCCATCGGTTCCAGGCGCGAGGTACGGCTTCCTATCAAGGAGAATTCGACCGACACGAAAAAGGCGTTGACCCCCACCAGGACCAACGAGAGAACCAACATCCACGCGATCACGACGTCTCCTCACGCGGTTCGACCATGCGGACGGTCGCGACCCGCAGCCGATCCATGGCGACCACCTCGATTCGCCAGCCGTCGACTCTGCACATCTCGCCCGGCTCGGGGATGTGACCGAGTTGGTCGAGTACGAGACCGGCCAGCGTTTCGTAGTCGCCCCCTGGCATCTCGAAACCGACCGAGTCGAGGACCTCGTCATGGTGCAACGAGGCCGGAATGATCGTCGAACCCTTGGCCTCGACCCTCGTCAGTGACGCCGCCACATCGTCGTGTTCGTCATCGATCTCGCCGACGATCTCCTCGAGGATGTCCTCGAGGGTGATGATTCCGGCCGTGCCGCCGTACTCGTCGATGACCACGGCGAGCTGGCCGCCGCGTTCGCGCAGATTGACGAGCAACTCGTCGAGATCCTTCGTTTCCGGCACGGCCAGCACCGGGGCCATCACGCTGTCGACGCTGGTGCAGTCCCGGCGATCAACCGGCACGGCATGGACGGACTTCACGTGGACCACGCCGACGACCGTGTCGAGGTCGCCTGCGATGACCGGAAAACGTGAATGGCCGGTGCGCACGGCAAGGGCAGCGAGCTCGGCGATCGTGGCGTCGCATCCGATCGACAGCACGTGAACCCGCGGCACCATCGCGTCATCGGCCGACTTTTCGGCGAGTCGGATGGAACGGGTGAGGAGTTCGACCTCACCGGCGTCGAGCATGCCCTCCTCGCCCGAGGTCCTGATCAGCTGCTCGAGTTCTTCACGGTCGGGGGTGGCCTCGAGTTCGTCGGCCGTCCCGAAACCGAGTCCCCTTGTGATCCGGGTGGCCAGTCCGTCGAGAAAACCTACGAGGGGGTGGGAGATGGTTCCGTAGATCGTGATCGGGCGAGACAGCGTGACCGCCGACGACAGCGGGCTGCTCGTGGCCAACGACTTCGGCACCAGCTCGCCGAACACCATTTGGACCACCGTGGCGATGGCGAACGCGATTACGATCGATGCTCCTCCACTCGAAGAGCCGAAGACGCCACCGAGAACCGGGACGATCAGGTCGGCAACGGCGGGTTCGGCGATGAAACCCAACAGCAGCGAACTGATGGTGATTCCCAACTGGGCCCCGGAGAGATGGAACGAGAGGTGCTCCAGGAGTCGCTGGACCCGCCGGGCGCCCCGATCACCCGACCCGGCGCGATCGTCGACACGCGTTCGGTCGACCGCCACCAGCGCGAACTCGGCTGCCACGAATCCGGCATTGGCAGCCACCAGGGCCACGACAGCCAGAAGCCTCAGGGCGATGTCTATCAATCCTCCTCGATCTGTGAGGTACGCGAATGTAGCCGTAGCTTGTACGGATGCCCGCGGCAGCCATTGACGATCCTGCGTCGAACCCATTTCACCAGAGCCGCTTCGCCCGTCCCCGGGCATCCATAGACCCGGACCGCTCCCTCGGCTGGATCCGCCGCATCTTGCCGATCATCAAGTCCCACCGGAGGCTGTTCTACGGTTCGACGGTCGCCGGGCTGGTGGCAACCGCTGGTTCGGTGGCGGTGCCTATCACCGTCGGCATGGGCATCGATGCGATCGACGCCGGTCGGTCGATCACCCCGTACGTCGTTTTCCTGGTGGTGGTGGCCACCTCGAGGTTCGCCCTCGGTTACGTGTTTCGCTTCGGGTTGTTCAAGGCCGCCCACAACATCGAGAGCGACCTGAGAAACCTCATTTTCGAGCGACTCACCGAGTTGTCGTTCTCATACTGGGACCGCACCCAGAGTGGGCAGGTCATCTCCCGCGCCAACACCGATGTACGGTCCATCCAACTTCTGTTCGCGTTCGGTCCGATGATTGCCCTGCAGTTCGTCCTGCTCGCCTGGGCATTGACCGCGATGGCAATCATCGACCTGCCGCTCACTCTCGTCGCGGTGGCGCCTCTGCCGTTCGTCTACGTGGTGGGTCGGCGTCTGAGGAACCTGCTGTTCCCACTGTCGTGGGTGGTCCAGGCCCGACAGGCCGACGTGGCCACGATCGTCGACGAGAACATCCAGGGGGCCAGGGTCGTGAAGGCCTTCGCCCAAGAGGAGAATCAGGTCCAACATCTCGCCCGGGCCGCCCGTCGGCTCAGATGGGCCGGCACCGCCCTGGCCGATGCACGCGCCCGCAACGCTCCGCTCATGGAGGCACTCCCCCGTCTCGGACTGGCGCTCGTTCTGCTTTTCGGGGGTATTCGGGTCATCGACGGCAGCATTCAGATCGGACAGTTGGTCGCGTTCAGCACGTTCGTGCTCATGCTGGCCACGCCGTTCCGCCTGGTGGGGTTCATCCTGATCCAATGGCAGCGGGCCGGGGCCGGGGCGATCAGAGTGTTCGAAATCCTCGACGAACGGCCCGAGGTGACCGAACCAACCGACCCGAAGCGTCTGGTCGACCCCCACGGCCGAGTGGTCTTCGACTCGGTCCGATTCGCCTACCCAACCGGTGAGGGTGCGCCCGTCCTCCGCGGGCTCTCACTCGAAATCGATCCGGGTGAAACGGTCGCCATCGTCGGCCGCACCGGCAGCGGCAAGTCAACGATCGCCCGGTTGCTCCCCAGGTTCTACGACGTTGACGACGGGCGGATCGAAGTCGACGGGATCGACGTGAGAGAACTCTCGCTGGCCGATCTCCGCCGCGAAGTGACGATCGCCGCCGACGATCCGTTCCTGTTTGCCAGCACGATCCGCGACAACGTCGAGTTCGCCCGGCCCGGGTCATCGGACCGGGCGGTCGAGTCTGCGCTGTTCGATGCTGCGGCCGACGGGTTCGTAGGCGAGCTCATCGAAGGCATCCGGACCGAGATCGGCGAGCGCGGCCTCACACTTTCGGGTGGCCAACGTCAGCGTCTGGCGCTGGCGCGAACCCTTCTCGCCGACCCCACCGTTCTGGTGCTCGACGACGCCACCAGCGCGGTCGACGTGGCGGTCGAGCAACGCATACACGATGCACTTGGCGCCCGTCGATCCGACCGCACCACGATCCTCATCGC
Source organism: Acidimicrobiia bacterium (assembly GCA_003231645.1). Classification (GTDB taxonomy): domain Bacteria; phylum Actinomycetota; class Acidimicrobiia; order Acidimicrobiales; family Aldehydirespiratoraceae; genus SZUA-87. The sequence goes on from QIIW01000152.1 coordinate 70,130, forward strand.
CCACCGTCTCTCGACCATCGCGTTGGCCGATCGCGTGATCCTCATCGACCGGGGCCGGGTCGCCGCCACCGGCACCCATCTCGAGCTGCTCGAGTCGGAGCCTCGCTACGCCGCCATTCTCGCCGACACCAATATGACGGTTGCCGACCGAACCGGGGAGGGGACCTGATGTTCGCAGTCGGAGGAGGCGGAGGATTCGGTGGCGGCCCCACCACCGTGCAGTCGAGTGCGGCGGCCGGTCTTCCCCACGCGGAGGTGCCCGGTGATCTTCGCAACAAGGTCGAGAAGGTTCTGCGCCACGAACCTGAACACATCGTCGAAGCGGTGCCGTGGAACCACGTCGACTGGGATCGTCGACCGTTCACGCTGAAGCGATTTCTGTGGCCCCATCGTGGTCGTCTGGCCATCGCGGCCGCTCTGGTGGCCATCGAGACGATCGCATTGCAGCTCGGCCCGGTCCTCACCCAGATAGGTATCGACCGGGGTGTGATAGCCCGCAACAAGCGTGTGCTGGTGATCGCGGCCACCACGTATGTGGTCGCGGTCGCCGTTTCGGCCCTGCTGGGAGCGATCCGTGTGGCGTTCACCGGTCGCCTGGGCGAGCGACTCAACGAAGCGCTCCGGATCCGTGTGTTCGCCCAGATGCAGCGCCAGGGTGTCGACTATTACACCAGCGAGAAGGCCGGGGTGCTGCTCACCCGCATGACTTCCGACATCGAGGCTCTTTCCGTGCTGTTCCAGGACGGCATCGTCAACCTCCTGGTGCAGGCACTCACGTTGGTGGTGATCACCTCGATCATGTTCACCTACAACCCATTGCTCGCGGTGATCACGCTCGGGGTCGCCGTGCCGCCGACCCTCGCCGTGTCGCTGTGGTTCCGGGAGGCGTCGTCCGGGGCCTACACCAGGGTCCGTGACCGAATCGCCGAACTGCTGTCGCACCTGCAGGAGTCGTTGGCCGGCATAAGGGTGATCGTCGCCCACAACCGCCGGGCCGTGAACGTGTCCGAACACCGTGACGTGGTGGGCGAACACCGCGATGCCAACATCGCCACCTCGCGACTCAACTCGATCTACGCGCCCTCGACCGACATGGTTGGCATCATCAGCCAGGCCGTGCTTCTCGGGGCGGGTGCGGTGATGTTCGCCAACGGCAGCCTCACCATCGGTGAGCTGGCTGCGTTCCTGCTGTTCCTCACCTCGTTCTTTGCCCCGATCCAGACCCTGGTGCAGCTCTACAACTCCTACCAGCAGGGTGGAGCGGCCGTGGTCAAACTCCGTCAGCTCCTCAGCACCGAACCGACCGTGACCCAATCTGTCACCGCCACCGATCTTCCACCGATTGAGGGAGCGATCGAGTTCCGCGACGTCACATTCGGATACATCGCCGACTCGCCGGTTCTGAGAGATTTCTCCCTTCGAATCGCGGCGGGCGAGTCGATCGCCTTCGTCGGGGAGACCGGCGCCGGCAAGTCGACCATCGCCAAGTTGATCACCAGGTTCCACGATCCCCAGTCGGGGGTGGTCACGATCGACGGGTACGACCTGCGCGACGTCACCCTCACCAGTCTCAGGTCGCAGCTGGGCGTGGTGCCCCAGGAGCCGTTCCTGTTCGCCGGTGTGGTCCGCGACAATGTGGCCTTCGCCCGACCGGACGCCACCGACGAGGAGCTTCTCGATGCTCTCGACGCCGTCGGGATCAGCGAACTGGTGGAACGGCTCGGCGGACTCGACGCCGTCGTGCATGAACGCGGTGCATCGCTGTCGGCCGGTGAACGACAGCTTCTCGCCCTGGCCCGGGCCTTCGTTGCCAGGCCGCGGGTTCTGATCCTGGACGAGGCCACCAGCAACCTCGACCTGCGTTCGGAAGCCACCGTCGAGCGCGCTCTCGACACGCTTCTTGGTGGACGCACCGCGGTGATCATCGCTCACCGACTCGCGACCGCTCGGCGGGCCGATCGCATCGCCGTGGTCCACGACGGTTCGATCGTCGAGATCGGCAGCCATGAGCAACTCGTGTCGGAGGGCGGCCGTTACTCCGCCATGTACGACACATGGGTCGAACACGGTGGCTCCGCGAAATGAGCGTCGACACCTCGTCCCTGATCCTGGCGCTGCTCATCATCACCTTCTCGTCGACGGTCCAGGGGTCGGTCGGATTCGGAGGCAATCTGATCGCCGCGCCTCTGTTGGCCCTGATCGACATCAATTTCGTGCCCGGACCGATCTTCATCGCCGGTACATCACTCGTCATCTCCGCCGCACTGCGAGAGCGAGAATCCGTCGACTGGCACTTCGTCGGCTGGGCCAACGCCGGTCGCCTGCCGGGCGTGATCGTCGGCGCCATCGTCCTGAGTTCGGTGTCGGAGTCGTCGCTCAGACTGCTGGTGGCACTCACCCTCCTCGTCGCCATCGTGCTCTCGTCGGGGATCATCAGGGTTCCGGAGTCGAGGATGAGTTTCGCGACCGCAGGCGCCATGTCCGGCTTCGGCGCCACGACCGCCTCCATCGGCGGACCACCCATTGCCCTGTTGTTGCAGCACCGCCACGGCCGCGAAGTCAGGTCGACCATGTCGGCGTACTTCGTCATCGGGGCCACGTTCACCCTCCCGGCGATCGCCGCCGCCGGGCGGCTCGGTCCGGACGAGATACTCACCGGTCTGGCGCTGATACCCGGATCACAGCTGGGGTTCGCCATTTCCGGACCTCTACGAAAGTACGTGGACGCCGGGCGGGTCCGACCGATCATCCTCGTCATGTCGACCGTCTCTGTTCTGGTCCTGATGTCCAAGATCGTCCTCTGAGAAGCCGGTCGTCGTATGGTCGCATCCGTGGACAACAGCATCCTGCGCCTGGAGGGAATCCACCGAAGCTTCGACGACATCGACGTGCTGCGCGGGATCGATTGGACCATCGAACCGGGCGAACGCTGGGTGGTCCTGGGCCCCAACGGGTCCGGGAAGACCACACTCATCCGTATCGCGTCGATGTGGCTGCACCCCTCGGCCGGCCGGGTCACGGTCCTGGGCCGACGTCTGGGCCAAACCGATGTGCGCACCCTGCGCCGTCTGATCGGGTTCGCCGGGGCCGCCATGGCCGACATGCTCCGCCCCGACCTGTCAGCGGCCGACATCGTGATGACCGCCGCCAATGCCGCCCTCGAACCGTGGTGGCACACCTACGACGACACCGACCGCGACCGGGCCATTGCCGCTCTCACCCGAGTCGGGTTGTCCGATATGGCCGATCGACGTTTCGGCACGCTGTCATCGGGAGAACGCCAGCGTGTCCTGCTGGCTCGTGCGCTGTCCGACGAACCGGGACTGATCCTGCTCGACGAACCCACCGCCGCGCTTGATCTGGCCGGCCGCGAGCAGCTCGTGTCGGCGTTGGCCGACCTGGCCGGCGATCCGTCGGTGCCACCGATCGTGCTCGTCACCCATCACGTCGAGGAAATCCCGGCCGGGTTCACCCACGTGCTCTTCGTGCACGATGGGCTGGCCATGGCTCAGGGACCGCTCGACGAGGTCCTCACCGGCGAGACCCTGTCGGCGTGCTTCGACATGTCGCTCAGTCTGCAACGACGCCGAGGCCGCTGGGTGGCGTGGGCGAACTGACGGCCAGCACCACACCCGTACCCACCGTCACCCTCACCGGCACCGACACGACCACGTTGGAGACACCCCGGGCCGAATAGGGACTCAGGTCGTCGCCGTCGAGCTGCCACTCGAGGCCGTCGGTGTGGACGTCGAGAGCTGGACCGCCCATGGGAATCAACGACAACGGTTCGCCGACATGCAGCGGCAGATCCAACGAGCCGCGCACGACCCAGACGCTCGACTCGCCCACCGTGGCCGTGATCGCGGCACCTGCCCAGTCGGGAGACGCCAGCACGGCGAGGTTGGCGACGCCATGATCGACCCGGCCACCCGCGCCGACGATCACGTGGATCGCCGATGCACCGGCCGACACGGCTGCGGTCATGGCCAATTCGAGATCGGTCCGGTCCTTGGCACGGGGATGACGTTGGATCACCAGTCCGAGCGATTCGGCGCGCTTCAGCGCCTGGGGGCTCACCGAATCCATGTCGCCGACGACGACGTCGACGCTCAGGCCGAGCGACTCGGCAAGATCGAGGCCACTGTCCGCGGCGATGACCATCTCGTGGGGCGGAGGATCGACGGCCACACCGGGGTCGCCGGCGGCCAGCACCAGTACCGTTCCGCGCTCGGACATGAACCGACGATACACAGGTCGTCGCTCAGGCCGCCGGGCTGCAGGTGTTGGGAACCAGATCGATCGCGGACAGGTCCGCCGGATCACCGACCGGCACCACGATGGTGGCGCCGGTACCGACCTCGGCCGCCACCACCATGCCGATCAGGCCGCCGTCGGCATCGACCGCGGGCCCGCCCGAGAAACCCCGACCCGATGGCGATGCCACACCGATCAGGCGACCGTGGACCGCTTCGGCCGTCGACGGAAGCGGCTCGACGCGCGCGCCGACGCTCACCGTTCTGGGCCCACCGGCGGGGAGACCGATCATCGTCACCGGTCGGCCCAGAGGAGGGAGCGTCCCGGGGACGGGCTCCGCCGAGGAACCGGTGTCGATACCGATCACCGCGACATCACGGCCGTCGGCAAAGCGCCCGAGGACCTCGCCGGTGGCCACACGCGGACCGATGTCGACCCGCACCAGGCCGGCATCACCGACCACGTGCGCCGCGGTCAGGACCACGCCGTCGCCCGCCACGAATCCCGAACCGCTCGATCGGCCGCCACAGGCGCTGACCGACACCCGAACGACGGTCAACCCGGCGGTGGGGGCGGCCGAGAACTCACCGGTTCGCTGCTCGACCGCTCCGGCCACGACGGTGATCACGTCCCGCCCGGACGGTGCCGAGCCGACCGCGGCCGGACGGTTCACGGTGGCCCCGGCTCGTTGGAACAGCGGGGCGAGTGCCATTCCCACCAGTGCGGCCGCGGCCAAGATACCCAACGTCAACCACGCTCCGCGTGCGGTATATCCATCTCCCCCACTCATAGTGGTGACTCTAGCGCCCGGACTCGGCCGGTGACAGAGCGGTGTCAGGGCAGATAGGGCAACGGGTCGACCGGGTCGCCGTTGATGCGGATCTCGAAGTGGAGGTGGGGGCCGGTGGACCAGCCGGTGCTGCCGACCAGGCCGATGGTCTGCCCGCCCGAAACCTGTTCGCCGACCTTCACCAGCAGCTTCGACTGGTGGGCGTAGACGGTGCTGAAGCCACCGCCGTGGGAAATGATCACCACGTTGCCGTAGCCGTTCATCCATCGGGCGCTGATGACGACACCGTCGGCCACCGCGGCGATGGGGTCACCGGTGCGGGCGGCCATGTCGAGACCGGGGTGCGATGCGGTGCTGCCGAAGATCGGATGTCGACGCGGCCCGAACGGGCTGGTGATGATTCCCGGGACCGGCCGGTTGGTGACGACGAATTCACCGGTGGGCGAGGGAGGCCGGGTGGTCGGGGAACCGTCGGGATCGGCGACGCCGGGCGACGCCGACGCGGCCTGTTCGGCCGCCGTCTTGCGAGCCGCATCCGCACGCGCTTTTTCGGCTGCTTTGGCGGCCGCCTCGCGTGCTGCCTGCTCCGCCGCCTTGCGGGCCGCCTCGGCTTCGATGCTGCGAATCTCGTTGCCGATGTCGATGTCGGTCTGCGCGAGTTCGGCGATGTTGGCCTGCCACTCGGCGATACGGTCCTGAACCACCGCCCTGATCGATTTCTGTTCGGCCCGGGCGGTGTCGAGGGCCGCCAGGTGGTTGGCCAGCGATACACGTTGGGTCTCGGCATCGGCCGCGGCTTGGTCCGCGGCATCGCTCGCACCGAGGCGCCGCGCCTTGGTCGACCTCACCTCGTCGATGAGCTGGGTCGTGTCGCCGACGATGTCGTCGAGAAACGACCGACGCAGAGCCTCCTCCATGAGGTTGCGGTTGTTGAGCTGCGACATGACGGTGGCCGACGGGCGCATGTAGGCATCGATGGCGTTCTCACGGAGCCTCGCCCGCAGCGCCTCGAGGTCGGCGGCGAACGATGCCGCTTCGTCGCGGTAGCGCGCCGCCGATGCCTCGGCATCGGCGATCGCCCTCTCGGCGGCGGCCACCTTGGACTGCTGCAGCGAGACTTGGGAATCGAGGGCAGCAATGGCATCGACGAGTTCCTGGTCCTGGGCACCCAGCGTGTCGAGTCGGGCCGCGGCGTCAGCCTTCTTGCGGGTGTTCTCCTCGCGCTGCGAGCGGAGATCCTCGATCGTGCCCTGAGCCAGGGCCGGGCCGACCAGGCCCAACACGACCGCGACGATCACGGCCGCGGCGGGGATCGGCGCGCGGAAGAAGGGCCACTTGAACATCCCCCGGGATCGTAACAGAAATGACATGAATCGGGCCGCGGGTCATGGAATAGGTTGGTCGGCCATGGCTCTCGACGATTATCGGATCGAATCCTTCGCGCATGAAGGCATCACCCACGACGTCTACCGCCGAGGGGTCGGCCCGTGCGTGCTGGTGGCCGCCGAGATTCCCGGTATCACCCCCAAGGTCACCGAATTCGCCGACCGGCTGGTTGCTCTGGGGCTGTCGGTCGCCATGCCGTCGATGTTCGGCACTCCGGGGGCCGAGGCCACCTTGCCCCGTGCCATCCGCGTGATCGGGCGGGCTTGTGTGAGCAAGGAGTTCCACTGTCTGGCCAAGCGTGACTCCGCTCCCGCCACGGCCTGGCTTCGGGCCCTCGCTCGCCGTCTTCACGCCGATCACGGCGGTCCCGGAATCGGTTTCGTCGGCATGTGCTTCACCGGTGGATTCGGCCTGGCGATGATGCTCGACGACGTGGTGATCGCCCCCGTGCTCAGCCAGCCTTCCCAGCCGTTCCCGGTCGGCGCCGCCCGCAGGGCATCGGTCGGGCTCAGTGATGACGAGTTTCATGCCGTGACGGAGCGGATCGAGCAGGGTTGTCCGGTCCTCGGCCTGCGGTTCACGAGCGACAATGCCGTCCCTCCGGAGCGATTCGAGACCCTGCGGCGGGTGCTGGGCGACAACTTCGTCGGAGTCGAGATAACCAGCCCCGACCCCGATCTCGGCATCCCCAAGAATGCCCACAGCGTCCTCACCGAGCATCTCGTCGACGAACCCGGCCACCCCACACGCCAGGCTCTCGATCAGGTGCTCGACTTCCTTACCGACCGCCTGATCGGCACGTGAGGCCGCGCCGAATTCAGCCCGGCTCGAGCGATCGGTCCCGGTAGCCGGGATTGGCCACCTCGATCTTGGCGATGGTGGTGTCCCACAGAGCGCCGACCAGATCATGGCGGCGGTTGTCGAACTCCCCGGCCCGAATCGCATCGACCAACGCGCGATCGTCGACCACCCCCAGCGCCTTCAGTCGACGGCGGTGGCGCGCCGCGTCGACCTCGCCGGCCCCGAGTTCGCGCAGTGCCACAGTCAGCGCATTGGCGGCCACCCTCGACATCCACCGGTCACGCCCGGTGGCCCTCGGCCCGAGGTCGTCCGACAGGTAGTCGCGCACCGCCTCCACGAGTTCGGCCGGCCCGGGGGCGTCGTGGGGCCAATTGGTCCGCTCGGATCGTTCGCCGCTCATCTGACCAGTTCCGGAAGCAGCAGGAGTGTGTCGTACTCGACCTCGGCGATCCTCCGCCCGATCATCGCCAGCTCCACCGACCGGCTTCGGCCCCTCCGGTGGTCGTCGACCATAACCAGACAGGCGTTGCCCCAGCGCAGGGTGGCGAGCAGCTCCCACCATCTCAGTTCGCCGACACCGACCCGAAGCCCACCGGCGGCCTCGTAGGCCTCGAGCAGTTCCGCCTTTGAGCCGATGCCCCCGACCTCGCCGGACTCGCCGAAACGCCACGCCCGGGCGCAGAGCCATCCGAGGTCACCACGAGGATCGCCGATGTGGCAGAGCTCCCAGTCGAGAACCGCGGCGATACCGGCCTCGTCGATGAGAAGATTTCCCATCCGGAAGTCACCGTGGACGACGCACGACCCCACGGCGGGAGGCCGGTTGTCGGTCAACCAACGGAAGGCCAGGTCGAAGACCGGGTGGGGGTCGTCGAAACCCTCGTAGGCCACGCGTTGGGAGTCGACGGGATCACTGATTTCGGTCAACCGGCCGAGCATGGGTTCCGGATCGAGAGCGTGGATGGCCGCCAGCTCCCGCGCACAGTCGGCCACGAAGCGCCGCCTGGCCGACTCGAGGTCGGGGTCCCGCAATATCCGTCGGGCGATCGACTCGCCGACCAGCCGTCCGACGATCGTGAAATCACGACCGAGCGGATTGGGGGCTTCGCCGGCCACCAACACTTCGGGCACCGTCACCCCCCCGGACCGGGCATGACGCAGAACCAGGGCCTCGACCGAACACCGGCCGGGTTGGGCCGCCCCTCCCCTCGCTCGCTGCATGATCAGCCGCTCGATCGAGTCGCCTGCCACCGCGTCGAATGACCATGTCTCACGGTTGGCACCCGCCGACAGCCGCTGCAACCCGACGATCTCGCGATCACCCAATACCGGCCGAAGGACCTCGCGCAGGCCGGCGGCGACGTCGCTCGTGGTGGTGCTCACCGGAAGTCGGTGCCGACCGGCCGGCCGTCGACGATCTGATCGAGATACTCGCTCATTCCCATGCCGACCATGCCGTTGCACTCGAAGCTGGTCATGGCCTCGGTGATTCGGGTCACGAGATGCTCACCATCGTCGGTGGTGCGCCGGTTGCGCAGGGGGATCATTGACAGGACCGTGCCGTCGACCTCGTAGTCGGCCTCATCGGTTCGTGCCGAGCAGTGCATCGCGGTCTGGTAGCCGTCGTCGTCCCATTCGGATTCGATTCGGCAGTCGTGAACGGGGTGGTATCGGCCGTCCGACAGCACCATCCCACCGGTGGTCGGTTCACCGTCACGATCGATGATCGAGAGCATCATCGCGAACTCGGGGCTGAAGATCATGGGGAGCCAGCGGTACCAACGAATTGCCTGCCAGTAGCGCGGGCCCCACGACTTGTCGCGCAAACCCAGGCCGTCGAGATCGATCACCTCGTCGCCCACCCGGATCGTGCCCTTGACCGAGGTGTGCTGTTCGTAGTGGGCCTTCGCGAAACTCTTCTCGGCTTCGGTTCCGAGGGACTTCCCGTCGGCGCGCACCGGCATGCCACCGAACATCGGCGAGACGCCGGTCACATCGAGGTGGACCTCGCTTTCGACGAACGGGTTCGACTCGAACGCGGTACGCGGATGGGCCATGTCACGCGGTTCGTCGAGCACACACAGGCGGCCGCCGAACCCGATGCGGAGCCTCTCGAAGGGTTCGACCACCTCGATCTTCAGTCCGCCGGCGTTCATCTCGTCGTTGTTGGTGATCTCGGGGCGGCTGTAGAGAAACCCCACCCTTCCCTCGGGCAGGTATACGCAAACCGTGACCTCGGCATAGCCCTCGTTGACACGGTTGCCGATTCGGAACCAGGCACCCAGCTGCTGCCCGAGATCGAAGCAGTTGAGGTACATGGATTCGTTGTAGTTGGGCGCCGGATCGGGCTGGTGGGTGTATTCGTCGATCGGTTCGAGGACCGTGATGATCTTCGCGTCGGCCATGCACCGACACTAGGCGGTACTGCGGGCCGGCCCGAAACGGGCCGGCCCGCAGTACTCGTCGATCAGACGATCACTCGCCCCCGGGGTTGAGGGTGACACTGATCGGTGACCAACTGTTGCCGACCACGTCGACGCCCTTCTCCTTCAACAGCTTGATCGCTGCTTCGGCATAGAAGTTCGTCTTCGTCACGAACAAGCCTTCGTCCGGTGGAACGGAGAGCACACCCTCAGTGACGGCAACGTCGACCGTCTGGTCCCACAGGTTCTGGTCGATGATACCTACGCCGGCGGACGAGGGCCAGATCAGTTTGTTGATCTCGTTCATCTGCCAGGTCATGTGCGACTTTCCGAGTACCGGACTGTTGGACAGCACGATGTCGACGCACTCGCTCACATTGTCACGGCAATACGCCCAGCCCTGCAGGGAGGCCGCCACGAAACGAGTGGTCTGGTCGGCATACGCGGGATCGGCGAGACGGGTCTCATCGGCCCAGATCGCATCCTGCAACATGGCCGTACCCACCTTGTTCCAGTCGATGATCGACAGGTCGGAGGGCTGGAACAGCTTGCCGGTGGCCGGGTTGACCGTTTCGAGTACCTGGGCGTACTCGTTGTATCGCATGGCCTGTGCGGCGTCGATATCGCCGCTGATCAGCGCCAACATGTCGAAGCTCTGCTGCACGATCTCGTTGTCGACGGCGGGCTCGACGCCATTGCGGCGCATACCGGCATACAACTCGAACTCGTTGCCGAAGCCCCAGCTACCGACCTTCTTACCGGCAAGATCGGCCGGTCCCTTGATTCCCTTGTCGGCGAACGACACCTGGAGTGTGCCGCTGCGCTGGAACACCTGGGCGACGTCGATGATCTTGAGACCTTCCTCACGGCTGACCAACGCCTTGGGAACCCATGAGACGGCGTAGTCGGCCGCGCCGGACGCCAACTGCTGCTGGGGAACGATGTCGATGCCACCCTCGACGATGGTGACATTGAGGCAGAAGTCCTTGTAGAAGCCCTTGTCCTTGGCGGCGTAGTAACCGGCGAACTGCGACTGTGTGACCCACTGCAACTGCAGGCTGACGTTGTCGACGGCGGAGCAGTTCGTCGCGCCACCCCCATTGTTCTCGACCGCGACGGTGCTGCCTCCGCTGTCATCCCCGCAGGCCGCGGCGAGCAAGCTGAAGGCCAGCAATACCGCAATCAGCGAGATCCATTTCCTGTTCATGGTTTCCCCTCCATTGTTTGTGATCTTCTCTGTTTCGATCTTCCGTCCGCGAAACGACGACCCGGACCGTCAGGCCCTCGACGGATCGCCTTGTTTCCACGGCATCGAGACCTTCTCGACCAGTGCCGACAGGGCGAACAACGCCAGCCCGATCGCGCTGGCAACGACGATCGCCGCCCACGCGTTGGCGTAACGACTGAAGCTGGCGTTCTGGGTGATGAACGGCCCGAGACGGTTCTGCGGACCCCCGAAGTACTCGGCGACGATGGCAGCGATGACACTCAGGGGAGCAGCCAGGCGAAGTGAGGTGAGAAAGAAGGGCAACGCGTTGGGAATCCTCACCATCCGCAGCACGGTGGTATCGCTCGCCGCCAGCGAGCGCATCAGCTCGATCTGATTGGGCTCGACCTCATCGAGACCCTTTCCGGTGTTGATGAACACGGGAAAGAACACCACCACGATCACTACGGCGGTGTTGCTGCGAAAGTCGGTGATGCCGAACCAGGCATTGAAGATCGGGGCCAACGCGATGATCGGGGTGGCATTGAGGGCCACCGCCAACGGGGTGACCGAACCCCTGAGCCAGCCGAACCGGCTGATCACGAGGGCCAGGAGCGCTCCCGTGACGACACCGATCAGCAGCCCGGCCACTGCGGTCCTGCCGGTCTGCCAGCCCGCGGTGCGCAGCGGCACCCACTGGTCGCCCACCGCAGCCATGATCGATGTCGGTTTCGGAAGCAGGAACTCCTTGATGTCGAAGGCCCTCACCACCCCCTCCCACAGCGAGACGATGATGACCCCGACCACGATCGGCGGCCACAGCGGGGCGAGCCGTGATCTCACGGCATGGCCTCCACCGAACGCAGCGCCTCACGGATCTGGGTCGTCTTGCGAAAGAAGCCTTCCGATTCACGGGTGTTCTCGTCGCGTCTTCCGAGGTCGACGCCGATGATCGAATGTATGCGTCCCGGCCGCGGCGACAGGACCACGACCCGGTCGGAGAGGAATGCCGCCTCGGGGATCGAATGGGTGACGAACACGACCGTGGTGCCGAGTTGCCGGTAGATGCGCAGCAACTCGAGCTGCATGTGTTCGCGGGTCATCTCGTCAAGGGCACCGAACGGTTCGTCCATGAGCAGGAGTTTCGGTTCGAATGACAACGCACGCGCGATCGCGACCCGCTGCTGCATGCCGCCCGAGAGCTGCCAGGGGTAGTGGTTGCCGAAATCGGGGAGCTTGACCAGTGACAGCATCTCGGAGGATCGACGGGCCCGCTTGTCCTTCGACCATCCGGCGAGTTCCAGCGGCAGCTCGATGTTGGCCCTGACCCGGCGCCAGTCGAACAGGCCCGCCTTCTGGAACGCCATGCCGTAGTCACGGTCGAGACGGGCCTGTGCGGCGGACTTGCCGAACACCTCGACCGAACCCGCGGTGGGTGATATGAGATCGCCGAATATCCGCAGCATGGTCGACTTGCCACAGCCGGAGGGGCCGATGAGCGAGACGAACTCGCCGGGCTCGACCGACAGATCGATGTCGGTGAGCGCGGTGACCGCGTTGTCCGTACCGTGGTTGAAGGTCTTGGTGACCCCGCTCGCGACGATTGCCGGTTCGCCCATGACTAGATCCCTGCCTGCGACACAACGGAAATGTTCGCTTGGTTCCTGTCGACGATTCTCTCCACGACGGTGACGAGGGCGAACACGAACAGTCCGAGCAGGGCCGACGCGAGGACTGCGGCATAGAGCTTCTCGGGACCGGTCGAGTAGATCGTCGCGAAGTTGAGCACCGCTCGGCCAAGGCCGCCCTTTACGCCGGCCGATATCTCACCGACGATCGCCCCGACCACCGACAGGGTGGCGGCCAACTTGAAGGCCGGGAACAGGTAGGGCCTGGCGGCCGGCACCCGCAGTTTCCACAGGGTCTTGCTCCATGGCGCGGCGTAGGAACGCATCAGCTCGAGGTCGGCCTTGTCGGGCGACTGCAGGCCCTGGAGCGCGTTGACAGCCACCGGGAAGAAGGTCAGGTAGGTGGCGATGATGGACACCGCCTGGGGGTCGGAGAGCACCGTGTTGCGGCCCCACGTGACGATGATCGGGGCGAGGGCGATGAGAGGCACCGTCTGTGAGATGTTGATCCAGGGCATGAGGCCCCGCTCGGCGGTCGAGAACCTGAGCATCACGACCGCCAGCGTCAGCCCGATGGCCGTGCCGATCACGAAACCGAGGGCGGCCTCGCTCAACGTGAACCGTGCCGATTGGAGCAGGAATCCGGCCAACGTCTGGCTGCGCCCGCGCTGGACCGGGTCCCAGAGCGTGCTCCAGATGGATCCGGCGTGGGGCATGATCAGATCGTTGGTGCGGACCGGGAGACCGAACGAGGTGCCGGGCCAGTGATCGCCGGTGCGACCCCCCATCCACTTGTACGACTCCCACGCCCCCACGACCGCGGCGAGCGCGACGATGCCGGCGACGATACGGCGCGCCGCCCGCAGGATGGAGCTCGCTGATGGCATCTTCGGGCGGTGGCCGGCAGCGGCGGTCATGAAAGCGCCGGGATGATCCGTTGGCCGTAGGCGTTGAGGGTCTCGTCCTTCTGGTCGTGCATCAGATAGATCGCGAACTGGTCGACGCCGAGATCGCGCAGCTTGCTGATCTTGTCGACGTGGGCGTCGGTGTCACCGAGTATGCAGAAACGATCGATGATCTCGTCGGGCACGAAATCGGTGTGGTGGTGACCGGGCTTGCCGTGGCCGCTGTAGTCGTAGCCCTCACGCCCCTTGATGTAGTCGGTCAGGGCTTGCGGTACCGAACCGCCACCGGTGCCGTAGCGCTCGACGAGATCGGCCACATGGTTGCCGACCATTCCCCCGAACCAACGGCACTGATCGCGCTGGTGCTCGATGTCATCGCCCACGTAGGCCGGTGCGGCGACACACATGTAGAGGTCGTCGGGGTTGCGCCCGGCGTCGGCCGCCGCCTTGCGAACGGCCCCGATCATCCACTCGGCGAGTTGCAGGTCGGCCAACTGCAGGATGAAACCGTCGGCCTGTTCGCCGCACAGCTTGAGCGCCCGGGGGCCGTAGCCGGCCATGAGAATCGGCAGCTTGGAACCCCGGCTCCAAGGCAGATGCTGGCTGGTGCCGTTGTACTCGACCGCTTCACCCTCGGCCAGGCCCTTGATGACCCGCATCGACTCGCTGAGGGTGGCCAGTTTGGTGGGCGTGTGACCCAACACGCGCATGGCCGAATCTCCGCGGCCGATCCCGCACACCGTGCGGTTACCGAACATGTCGTTGAGTGTTGCGAACAAGGATCCGGTCACCGTCCAGTTGCGGGTGCCGGGATTGGTGACCATCGGCCCGACGACCATCCGGTTGGTGGCCGACAGCATCTGGCTGTAGATCACATAGGGCTCCTGCCACAGGACGTGGCTGTCGAAGGTCCAGCCGTGACTGAAGCCGAGCGTTTCCGCCTTGTGGGCCAGGTCGACCACCCTCCATGCCGGAGGATCGGTCTGTAGTACGACCCCGAAGTCCATCGTCGTCTCCTGTCTCTGGTCGATCGCGGTGATGTCTCGGTGGCCCGGTGTGTTCAGTGGTTTTCCGGGAAACCGAGGTTCACGGTGCTCTCGGCCGGGTCGGGCCATCTCGTGGTGATCACCTTGGGCTTGGTGTAGAAGCGGAATCCCTCCGGTCCGTACATGGTGGTGTCACCGAACAACGAGTCCTTCCAGCCGCCGAAGGAGTGGTATCCGACCGGCACCGGAATCGGCACGTTGATACCCACCATGCCGGCGTCGGCGTCCTCCTGGAACCGGCGCGCCGCGCCGCCGTCGCGGGTGAAGATGGCGGTGCCGTTGCCCCACGGGTTGTCGGAGATCAACTTGACCGCCTCGTGGTAGGTGTCGACCCGCACCACACAGAGCACCGGCCCGAATATCTCGTCGCGGTAGACGGTCATGTCGGTGGTGACGTCGTCGATCAGGGTGGTTCCGATGAAGAAGCCGTCGCCCTCGAACTCGGTGTCACGACCGTCGACCACCACCGTGGCACCCTCGTCGACCCCGACCCCGATGTAGCCGGCGACCTTGTCGCGGTGCTCGCGGGTGACCAGCGGGCCCATCTCCGATGAGGGATCGTCGCCGGAACCGATGCTGAGCTTCTCCATACGTACACGGATCGCCTCGACCAACCCGTCGCCCACCCCTCCGACCGCGACGGCGACCGAGATGGCCATGCAACGCTCGCCCGCCGAACCGTAGGCGGCCGAGACCGCGGCGTCGGCGGCCATGTCGAGATCGGCGTCGGGCAGGATCACCATGTGGTTTTTGGCGCCGGCCAGGGCCTGAACCCGCTTTCCGTTGGTCGATGCGGTCCGATGCACGTACTTGGCGATCGGGGTGGAGCCCACGAAGCTCACGGCCTTGATGTCGGGGTGTTCGAGCAGACGATCGACCGAGACCTTGTCGCCGTGCACAACATTGAGCACACCGGGTGGGAAACCCGCCTCCTGGAAGAGCTCGGCGATCAGCATCGGTGCCGAGGGGTCCTTCTCCGATGGCTTCAACACGAATGTGTTGCCGCATGCCACCGCATTGGGGATCATCCAAAGCGGCACCATCGCCGGGAAGTTGAACGGAGTGATGCCGACCACCACACCCAGGGGTCGGTGGGCGGTGTGGACGTCGACACCGGTGGACGCATTCTCGTTGTAGTCGCCCTTGAGATGCTCGGCGAGTCCGCAGGCGTATTCGATGTTCTCGATGGCGCGGGCGACCTCGCCTCGGGCGTCGCTCACGACCTTGCCGTGCTCGGCGGTGAGCCGCCTGGCGATCTCCTCGGCGTTGGAATCGACCAGATCGCGGAAACGGAACATCAGTCGTGTGCGCTTGGCAACGCTGATGTTTCTCCAGTCCCCGAAAGCGGCCTTGGCCGATGCCACCGCGGTGTCGACCTCACTCACGTCGGCCAAATCGAGTTCGCCGGTCTGGGCACCGGTGGCCGGGTTGAACACCGGTGAGGTGCGGCCGGACCGCCCGACCACGGGCCGACCGTCGATCAGATGATGGATTTTCTGCACTGATGCTCCGTTCGGATCAGAATCTGAATCAGATGAGGTACTGGGAGAGACCACGGCGCAGGTACTTGCCGTCGCCGGGCCGACCCAGGTAGGTGTCGTTCTCGATGATCATGCGGCCCCGCGACATCACCGAGTGGACGTGGCCGGAGACCGAGATTCCCTCGTAGGCCGACATGTCGATGTTCATGTGGTGGTTCTCGACGCTGATGGTCCACTCGTGGTTGGGGTCGTAGAGGACGATGTCGGCATCGGAGCCGGGCGAGATGGTGCCCTTGCGCGGATAGAGGCCGAACATTCGAGCCGGGGTGGTCGAGCAGAGTTCGACCCATCTCGGCAGCGAGATCTCGCCGGTGGTGACACCCTTGTAGATCATGTCCATGCGGTGCTCGACACCGCCGATTCCGTTTGGAATGGCTCTGAAGTCTCCCCGGCCGAGCTCCTTTTGCTCCTTCATGCAGAACGGACAGTGGTCGGTGGCCACGACACACAGGTCGTTGGTGCGCAGCCCCTTCCAGAGGTCCTCCTGATGGTGGGCGTGCTTGGTGCGCAACGGTGTGGAACACACGTAGGCGGCGCCCTCGAAGCCCGGCTTGCCCAGATGGTCCTCCACGTTGAAGTAGAGGTACTGGGGGCAGGTCTCGGCGAATACGTTGGCTCCTTTGTCACGAGCCATCATCACCTGCTCGAGGGCCTCGGAGGCCGAGAGGTGAACGATGTAGAGAGGCGCGGCGCCCACCTTGGCCAACTGGATCGCCCGGTGGGTGGCCTCGCTCTCGAACTCGGCCCGGCGCACCAGCCCGTGGTTGATCGGATCGGTCTCGCCCCGCTCGACGGCCTGCTCGGCCAACACGTCGATGGCGAGGCCGTTCTCGGCGTGCATCATGATGAGCGCACCGTTGCCGGCCGCCTGCTGCATGGCCCGCAGGATCTGACCGTCGTCGGACAGGAACACCCCGGGGTAGGCCATGAACAACTTGAAACTGGTGATGCCCTCGTCGACCAGGGCATCCATATCCTTGAGCGACTGTTCGTCGACGCCCCCGATGATCTGATGCATCCCGTAGTCGATGGCACACTTGCCCTCGGCCTTGGCCATCCACAGGTCGAGGCTGCCGCGAACGCCCTCACCGTATTTCTGCACCGCGAAGTCGATGATCGTGGTGGTGCCGCCCCAGGCCGCGGCGCGGGTGCCGGTCTCGAAGTCGTCGGACGCGACGGTGCCTCCGAAGGGCAGGTCCATGTGGGTATGGCCATCGATACCCCCGGGGATCACGTAGAGGCCCGTGGCGTCGATAACCTTGGTGGCGCCGGACTCGGCCGTGGCCGCCAGGTCGGTGCCGGGCTGCATGACCGCGACGATCGTCTCGCCGTCGATCAGCACCTCGGCCGGATCGACCCCGGTCGAGGTGATCACTGTTCCGTTCTTGATGAGTTCCGTCATGGTCGCTCCCCCTCTTGGTTCGGCCCTCGAGATCTAATCGCTAGTCGATCGCCTCTATGGCTCCGATGATTGCATCTGCGCCCTCGTCGATCTCCTCGGCCGAGACATCGAGCATCGGCGTGATGCGCAGGACATTGTTGTAGAGGCCTCCCTTGCCGACGAGCAGACCCCGCCGACGGCACTCCTCGAGCACCTGGCCGGAGCGTAAGGCGTCGGGCGCGATCGATCCGGGCTGCACCGTCTCGATGGCCTGCATGAGTCCGGCACCTCGGAGTTCGGCGATCCACGGGGTGGCGTCGACCACCGGCTGCAGCGCGCCGACCAGTCGTTCTCCCATCACCTTGGCGTTGCCCTGTAGGTCGTTGTCGAGCACGTATTTCAGGGTGGCGATGCCGCCCGCGGCCGACAGCGGATTGCCACCGAAGGTCGAGAACGAGTGGACCTTGATCGTGTCCATGATCTCGGCCCGGGCGACGACCCCGGCGAGGGTGATGCCGTTGCCCACCCCCTTGGCGAAGGTCATCATGTCGGGGACGATGTCGTGGGCCTCATAGCCCCAGAAGTGCTCCCCGGTGCGGCCCCAACCGGTCTGGACCTCGTCGGAGATGAACAGGATCCCGTGGTTGGTGAGGGTCTTGGCCATGGCATTGAAAAACCCGGCCGGAGGCTTGGCGAACCCGCCGACGCCCTGGATCGGCTCGGCGATCAGACAGGCCACGTCGCCGGCGGTCATCATGTCGAGGATCTGTTGGAGGTCCTCGACACATGCCTCGGTGAACGCCTCGTCGTCGAGGTCGCGGAACGGACTGCGCAGCCGGTAGCCACCCTGCACGAAGTTGACCGCCAGCCCGGACAGGCTGGTGGACGACCACGAGCTGTGGGAGGTGATGGCCTGGGCGGTGAACGACCGGCCGTGGTAGCTGTTGCGCATCGCCAGGACCTGGTTGGACCGGCGATACGACGTGGCCAACAAGATGGCGGTGTCGTTGGCCTCGCTGCCCGAGGTGGTGAAGAACACTCTCGCGTCGGGAATGCCGGAGACCGCGGCGACGCGCTCGGCCAGTTCGATCATCGGCTCGCACAGGTAGAGCGTGGAGGTGTGCATCACCTTCGCCACCTGGGCCTGGACCGCCGCGGTGACCGCGGCGTTGTTGTGCCCGACCATGGTGGTGAGGACGCCACCGAAGAAATCGAGGTAACGGTTGCCCTCGACATCGAACACGTAACTGCCGTCACCGTGGTCGATCGAGATGGGCTCGGAGTAGAGCGGGTTGACGAACGACGGGAGGACCGCCCGGTATCGGGCGAGAAGTTCGGCGTTGGTCGTCACCTCAGGCCTCGGTGATCCTGGCGTACATGTCGGGGCGACGATCACGGTAGAACGCCCACTGATCACGGGTCTCCGAGATCTGATCGAGGTCGAGGTCGCGCACGACCAGTTCGGCATCTCGGTCCGACGCCGTATCTCCGACGAACTGACCCTTGGGATTCGCGAAGTACGAGGTGCCGTAGAAGTCGTTGTCGCCCAGATCCTCGATGCCCACGCGGTTGATCGCCCCGACGAAGTACATGTTGGCGGCGGCCGACGCCGTCTGTTCGAGCTGCCACAGATAGGCCGACAGCCCACGGCTGGTGGCCGACGGGTTGAACACGATCTCGGCCCCGTTGAGACCGAGCATGCGCCATCCCTCGGGGAAGTGACGGTCGTAGCAGATGTTGACGGCGACGCGGCCCACGGCCGTGTCGAAGACGGGGTAACCGAGGTTGCCGGGACGGAAGTAGAACTTCTCCCAGAATCCCTTGACCTGGGGAATGTGGATCTTGCGGTACTTCCCGAGGTAGCTGCCATCGGCGTCGATGACCGCGGCCGTGTTGTAGAGGACGCCCGGTTGTTCCTCCTCGTACATCGGGAGTACGAGAACGATTCCGTACTCGGCCGCCAGTTCCTGGAAGCGCTTGGTGGTCGGACCGTCGGGGATGGCCTCGGTGTAGGAGTAGAACTTGGTGTCCTGAACTTGGCAGAAGTACGGGCCGTAGAAAAGCTCCTGGAAGCACATCACCTGAGTTCCCAGCGCGGCGGCATCGGCGAGGTACTTCTCGTGGGACTCGATCATCGACTCCTTGTCGCCGGTCCACTCGGTCTGAACTATCGCGGCCTTGACGATCCTGGACATTGAACCCCCTCCTTGGAGATGCCGGGGCCACGTCGGGACCCGATACGCGCGTGTGACGACGGTCATTATTGTCCCAGTCCTTGATGGACACAAGCCAGAGTTTGTTATATACAAAGAAATCGTGCTGGACATGATCAGGCAAACGACCGAAACGCCAACCGCGTCGGGCATCGCCATGTCGGTCGGCTCTCTGGTGAGTTCGGGCCGCATCGAGCCGGGCCAGAAGCTGCCCACGATCCGCTCGCTCGCCGCCTTTCTCGGCGTGAGCCCCAACACCGTCAGCGAAGCATGGCGAATCCTGCGGGCCCACTCGGTGATCACCACCGATCGCCGGCGGGGTACCACGGTGAGGTCGACCAGAGGCAACCTCGACGGCCGCTACTGGAGGGTGCCCGTCACCTCGGGAGTGTTCGAGATCGATCTGTCGACGGGCACTCCCGATGCGTCCCTGCTCCCCGACCTGGCCACCGCTCTCGGCCGACTCCACATCGACTTGCCGGTCAGTTCCTATCTGGCGGCACCGGTCGTCCCCGAACTGGAGGAGGAGTTGAGGCGACGCTGGCCCTTCGAACCGGAGGCGGTCACCATCGTCGACGGCGCCCAGGACGGGCTCGACCGTGTCGTGTCGTCACTGATCCACGTGGGCGATGCCGTGCTCGTCGAAGACCCGTCGTTTCCCCCGCTCATCGACATGCTCGAGTTCGCGGGCGCCCGGCTGATTCCGATACCGGTCGACAACGACGGCATCGATCCCGAGGCGGTCGAGGCCCACCTCGACGACAGACCGGTGGCACTGTTCATCCAGCCGCGCGCCCACAACCCCACCGGCGCCTGCCTCACCGAAGAACGAGCAGCCGCCATCGCCGCGGCCCTCGCCGACCGGCCGATCACGGTGATAGAGGACGACCACTCGGGGTCGGTGTCGGGCACCACCGTCGTGAGCATCGGATCCCACCTCCCGGATCAGGTGATCCGGATCAGATCGTTCTCCAAGAGCCACGGTCCCGACCTGCGAATCGCGGCGATGGCCGGTGCCGGACAACCCATTCGCACCATCGTCAACCGGAGACGGCTCGGTCCGGCGTGGACGAGTCGCTTGATCCAACACCTCCTGGTCTCGATGTTGACCGACCCCGAATCGGAGTCACAGGTCGCGGCGGCGGAGGTCGAATACACCCGTCGGCGTGACGCCCTGAGCCGTTCGCTGGCATCGCGCGACATCATCGCCGCCCCCGGTCGGGGCCTCAATCTCTGGGTACCGGTGACCGACGACCAGACCGCGGTGTGGGCCCTTGCCGCCCACGGCATCGGGGTGGCGCCGGGCGAGCCGTTCACGATCGAACACCCCGACGTCCCCCACATCCGGGTGACCAGCGGCATCCTCGACGACGACTTCGATCGGGTCGCCGATCTGATAGCAACTGCGGCAGGACCGCAACGACACGGAGCAATCTGACATGGCCGACAAAGTCGACAGGATCCGAGACCGGGTGAAGGGCGACCTTCGGCCCGACGAGAATCTCCTGGCCGCGGTCAAGGTCACCCCGCGGGGCACGATCGAGCAGGGGATCCTCGGCGCGGCCGGCGCCGTGGCCGGCGGCATGGTCGGACTGGTCACCGGGTCGAAACTCGGCGAGTCGAAGCGCGAGGCGGGTGATCAGGAGAGAGCGGCCGCCGGCCTCGATCTGGGCGACGAGTCACAGGTTCTCGCCGGCGTCACCGAACACCGGCTGCTGATGTGGAAGTTGGCCAAACTCGGCGGCAAACCGAAGGGCCTGCTCGCGTCGATCGACCTGAGCGCCATTGCGTCGATGACCCTGGGCGAAGGGAAGCTCATGGGCCAGACCATGCCAGAGATCGTCTGCACCACGACCGATGGGGCCGAGTTCGGGTTGCGCGTCGCCAAGATCCACCGGTCGCGGGCGCAAGAACTGATCGCGGCTGCCGGCTGCTGACCGACGGCCGACGAACCGACCGGGCCGGGATCAGGCGAATCCGGCCGCCTCAAGAGCGCGCCGGGTGAGCACCCGGGCCAAGTGGCTGCGGTAGTCGGCATCACCGTTGAGGTCGTTGGGAGGATCGGTCTCGTCGGCGGCGTGGGCCGCGGCCTCCGCCGCCGTGGCTCCGCCGGCCACCGCCTCCTCCACCGCCGACGCCCGCATGGGGGTCGGGCCCATGTTGACGAGGCTCACGCCCCGGCCGCCACGGCACACGGCCACGCCGACGATCGCCCAGTCCTGGGCCCGACGATTGAACTTCTGGTAGTTCCAACCGTCGGCGGTGACCGGAACCCGGACCTCGGTGAGCATCTCATCCGGGGCGAGGACCGATTCAAGGAAGCCGGTGAAGAAGTCGGAGGCCGCGATCTCGCGCTCACCACCGGGTCCTCTGGCCACCAACGTGGCGCCGAGAGCCAGTACCGCGGCCGGCAGATCGGACGCGGGGTCGGCGTGGGCGAGCGAGCCGCCCAGTGTGCCCCGGTGACGTACCGCCGGATCGCCGACGAGTGATGCCACATGGTTCAGCAACGGGCAGGTAGCCTCGAGTTCGGCCGAATGCTCGAGTTCGGTGTGGCGGGTCAGAGCGCCGATACGCACGGTGTCACCGTTCACGCTGATGCCCCGAAGGTCGCCGTCGAGGTTGCCGATGTCGACCACCACGCCGGGCGTGACCAGTCGATAACGCATCAGCGGGATGAGGCTCTGACCGCCGGCCATCAGCTTGGCGTCGTCGCCGTGCTCGGTGAGCGCGGCAAGCGCCTCCTCGGCCGAAGTGGCCCGGATGTAGTCGAACGCGGCCGGAATCATGACGCACCTCCATCCGCCTGTTCGATGGTTCTTCGGACCCGCATCGGGGAGGCGGGCATCTCGATGTCGGTGACGCCATGGGGCCGAAGGGCATCGACCACGGCGTTGATCACCGCGGCAGCCGAACCGATGGTGCCGGCCTCGCCCACCCCCTTGACCCCGAGCGGGTTGGTGGTACTCGGTGTGCAGGTGGAGTCGGTGACGATCGACGGCATCTCGGCCGCCGACGGCACCAGGTAGTTCATCAACGACGGGTTGATGATGTTGGCGTCGTCGTCGTAGACCGCCACCTCGTAGAGTGCCTGGGCCGCACCCTGTACGACTCCGCCGTGGATCTGCCCCTCGACGATCAGCGGGTTGACCTGGTTGCCGCAGTCGTCGACCGCGTAGTAGCCGATCAGCTCGACACCACCGGTGTCCTCGTCGATCTCGACCACGGCCACGTGGGTACCGAACGGGAACGCGAAGTTGGGCGGATCGAAGCTCACCTGCTCCTGGAGATTCGGCTCCATCCCGTCGGGCAGGTCATGGGCGGTGAAGGCCGCGAACCCCAGTTCCTGAATATGGACGGATTTCGAGGGCGTGCCGGCCACCGAGAACGAGCCGTCGACGAACTCGACGTCCTCCGGTGCGGCCTCGAATTGATGGGCGGCGATCTTGCGGGCCTTCTCGATCACCTTGTCGGCGGCCATGGCGATGGCCACACCACCCACGGACAGCGAACGCGATCCGTAGGTGTCGAGCCCGAGGGGACTGAGGGCCGTATCGGAGTGGAGCACCGTGACGTCGTCGGGCGAGATGCCCATCTTGGTGGCGATGATCTGCGACCAGCTCGTTTCGTGACCCTGGCCGTGGGGCGTCGATCCCGACACGACCTCGACCTTGCCGGTGGGGAGAATCCGCACCGTTGCGTGTTCCCACCCCCCGGCGCCGTAGTTGAGGCCACCCAGGGCGCGGCTCGGCGCGAGACCACAGATCTCGACGTAGGTGCAGAGCCCAATGCCGAGCTGCCGGATCGCTCCGGTCTCCCGGCGCCGTTGCTGTTCGGCCCGCAACCCGGCCACGTCGGCCAACTCGAGGGCGCGGTCGAGGGTGGGGCCGTAGTGGCCGGAGTCGAAACTGAGGCCGGCCGGGTTCTCCCACATCTCGAAGGGCTCACCGCCGTTGATGTAGTTGCGGCGACGGATCTCGTCGGTGCCGATGCCCACCTCGTAGGCCAGCATGTCCATGGCCCGCTCGATGGCGTAGCTGGCCTCGGGCCGGCCGGCACCCCGGTAGGCATCGGTGGGCGTGCGGTTGGTGAACCAGCCCTCGCAGGTGAAGCTGAACTTCGGGGTGTCGTAGACCCCGTGGTAGAGGAACGAGCCGAGCAGGGGCACACCGGGTGTCAGCAGCGTCATGTAGGCGCCCATGTCGGCGTCGATCTTCACCCGAATGGCGGTGAGCTTCCCGTCGGCATCGGAGGCGAGTTCGACGTGTTGGATTTGGCCGCGGCCCTGGTGGGTGGAACCGGCCGCCTCGGACCGGGTTTCGGTCCAGCGCACGGCCCGCCCGAGCCGGTGTGACAACGCCACCGCCAGGATCTCGTCGGGGTTGACGTTGAGCTTGGCCCCGAATCCCCCACCCACCGCCGGGGCGATGACACGCAGTTTCTGCTCGGGCAGCCCGGTGGTGGCGGCCACCATGACTCTGAGGACGTGGGGCACCTGGGTCGTCGAATAGAGGGTGATGTCGCCCCCCATCGGTGATGGAACCGCCAACACGCCGCGCGGCTCGATGGCCACGGGTATCAGACGCTGCTGGACGAATCTCGCCGACACGACGTGGGCGGCGGCGGCGATTGCCGCCTGGGTTCCGTCCGGATCGGGGTCGATGGCCCAGGTGTAGGCCTTGTTGGTGCTGTGTTCGAGATGGGCGTGGTCGACATCGGCCATCGCCTGTTCGACGGTGGCCACCGGAGGCTGCGACTCGTACTCGACGATCACGTGCTCGATGGCGTCGGCCGCCGCGAAGCGACTCTCGGCCAGCACCACGGCCACGAGTTCGCCGACATGGTGAACCATGTCGGTGGCGACCGGCCAGTGGGGCGGGTTGACCATGTCGTCGGTGACGGGCCAGGCGCACGGCAGAGGTGCGACCCACAGCTCCATGTCGGCGAGTTGGGCGCCGGTGAGCACCGACTGCACTCCCGGCATGGACGCGGCTCCGCTGGTGTCGATCGCAGCGATGCGGGCGTGGGCCACCGTGGAGCGCACCATCCCCATCCAGAGTTCGCCCGGGGCATGGATGTCGTCGACGAACTCGGCTTCGCCGGTGACGAGTTTGCCGTCTTCCTTGCGGAGCATTCGTGCGCCGATACCGCCGGCCCGGGTGGTGTCGTCGGTGACAGCCATCATGCCTCCTTGCCGGCCACTTGGAGCACGGCCTTCACGATGTTGTTGTAACCGGTGCAGCGGCACAGGTTTCCTTCGAGACCTTCACGCACTCCCGACTCGTCGAGATCGGGGTATTCGTCGATCAGCGACACCGAGGCCAGAATCATGCCCGGGGTGCAGTAGCCGCATTGCAGGCCGTGGTATTCGTGGAAGGCCTGCTGCATCGGGTGGAGTCCATCGCCGTCGGAGGTGGCCGCCAGTCCCTCGATGGTGGTTATCTCGGCCCCCTCGGCCTGCACGGCGAGCATGGTGCACGACTTGACCGAGCGTCCGTCGACCAGCACCGTGCATGCTCCGCAGCTGCTCGAATCACAGCCGATGTTGGTTCCCGTGAGCCCGATGTCGTCTCTCAAGGCATACACGAGAAGGGTTCGAGGCTCAACCTCGAGATCGTGCGATTCGCCGTTGACAGACAGGCGGATCTGTACAGCATTGGCCACCATGACGCCTCCTGTTGATTTCTCTGCGCCGATACTGGCGCGCGATCGACCCGGTGTCGAGTGCCAGGCCCGGATATGTGGCCGAGAGACGAAGATCCGGTTTCGGGGAATGCCCGGGGTCGACGGGGAGTTGATCCGGCCATGGTCCTTCCCACTACACCAGGCACATCACAGAGCCCGCGGATCGAAGACAATCCGAAGTGGATCCGCGGCCTCAAGGGCGGCCGCACCGTGGTCGACAGCAGGGCCACCAAGCTGGTGTGGGAAGTGCCCTGGTACCCGGCTTGGTACATACCCACCGCCGATGTCCGCGACCCGGCGTTGGAAGTGACGACGAGACCCGATCTACCCGACCACGTGAGGGTCGACTGGCAGGCGGTCGACCGTTGGTTCGAAGAGGACATCGAGGTTTTCGTCCACCCGCGGTCGCCCTACACGAGAGTCGACACGTTGGCGTCGTCGCGCCACGTGATCGTGAGGGTCGGTGGTGTCGACGTTGCCGACACCCGCAAGCCCACGGTGCTCTACGAAACTGGCCTGCCGCCGCGCTGGTACATACCGGCGGTCGACGTACGCCTCGACCTGCTCACCCCGACCGACACCACCAGCGGCTGCCCGTACAAGGGTTTCGCCGACTACTGGAAACTCACCGTCGATGGTGTCGAGCATCCCGACATCGTGTGGAGCTACGCCACACCGCTGCCCGAGTCGGAGGCCATCGCCGGCATGATGTGCTTCTACGACGACAGGGTCGACATCGAGATCGACGGGGCCTGAAAGGGTCCACTCACGCGCCGCCGTGCGGTCGCTTGTGACGAACTACCCTGCTGACACCGGCTGATCCGGATGAATAGTTGAAGGGGCAGAGACGCCGATCCCGCGTGGTCGACGCCGCCCGATCGAGGAGGCGCAACGCCGATGACCGCGAACGAACCAGAGTCCCCCGAGGCCGAGCCGTCGGGGATCACCGTTCTGGATGTCGACGACTGCACCGCTCTGCTCGGATCGACCCCCATCGGGCGGGTCGCGTTCGTCCATCGGGGTCACCTCTCGGTGTTTCCCGTCAACTACGCGTGGGCCGACGACACGGTCGTGTTCCGCACCATCACCGGAGAGAAGCTGAGCGTGGCCAAGGAGTTCAGTGATGTTGCCTTCGAGGTCGACGAATGGGACACGCAGAATCGGTCGGGTTGGAGCGTGCTCGTTCGTGGAGTCGCCGAGCCGGTCACCGAATGGGCCGAGGTGGAGCGGCTCGAGCAGCTCGACCTGGTTCCGTGGGCACGCGAGGAGTGGCGCCGCATGTGGGTCCGGATCGTCCCCAGTGAAATCACCGGACGGAGGGTCCCGTGACCGACGCCGGGCGCCGTCGCGTCACCATCGACGGAAACGAAGCCGCGGCCTCCGTCGCCTATCGCGTGTCCGAGGTCGCTTCGATCTACCCGATCACGCCGGCGTCCCCGATGGGTGAGTTGGCCGACACCTGGTCGTCGAAGAAGCTGCCCAACATCTGGGGCACCGTCCCGGACGTGATCGAGATGCAGAGCGAGGCCGGTGCCGCCGGTGCCGTTCACGGCTCACTGCAGGCCGGGGCTCTCACCACCACGTTCACCGCGTCGCAGGGCCTGCTGCTCATGATTCCCGACATGTTCAAGATCGCCGGTGAACTCACGCCGGCCGTCTTCCATGTCGCGGCCCGCTCGGTCGCCACCCACGCGCTCTCGATCTTCGGCGACCACAGCGACGTCATGACCGTGCGCGGAACCGGATGGGCCATGCTCGCCAGTTCATCGGTGCAGGAAGCCCACGACATGGCGATGATCGCCCACGCCGCGACCCTGCGCGCCCGTGTGCCCTTCGTCCACTTCTTCGACGGATTCCGCACCTCCCACGAGGTCAACACGATCGAGTTGCTCGGCGACGACGACCTTCGTGCGCTGATACCGCTCGACGAGGTGATCGCCCATCGTCGACGTCGGCTCGACTCGAACGATCCGGTGCTGCGGGGGTCGGCCCAGAACCCCGATGTTTTCTTCCAGGCGCGCGAGGCATCCAATCCGTTCCATGACTGCGTGCCCGACATCGTCGCCGCGGAGATGGACCGGTTCGCGCGGTTGGTCGGCCGCCAGTATCACCTGGCCGACTACGAGGGCGCCGAGGACGCCGAGACGGTGATCATCCAGATGGGATCGGGAGTCGGTGCCACCGCCGAGGCCGCCAGGCGTCTCAACGCCGAGGGTGAACGGGTCGGGGTTCTCACCGTCCGGCTCTACCGCCCGTTCCCGGTCGAGGCCCTCGTGGCGCTGCTCCCCGCGACAGTGCGCACCATCGCGGTGCTGGACCGCACCAAGGAGCCCGGTTCGGTCGGCGAACCGCTCTACACCGATGTCGTCGGCGCCGTGCTCGAGGCCAGTCAGACCGGCACCGCCACATGGGCGGGCGAGCCCCCGCGCGTTATCGGCGGACGCTACGGACTGTCGTCGAAGGAATACACGCCGGCCATGGCCAAGTCGGTGTTCGACGAGGCCGACCGCGACACCCCGAAGCGGCGTTTCACGGTCGGTATTTTCGACGATGTCACAAACCTCAGCCTCGCGTGGGATCCCACTTGGACGGCCGAGGCCAGCGAAGGGGTGAAGGCGGTCTTCTACGGACTCGGCAGCGACGGGACGGTCGGCGCCAACAAGAACACGGTGAAGATCGTCGGCAACCACACCAACCTCAACGCCCAGGGCTACTTCGTCTACGACTCGCGCAAGGCCGGGTCGATGACGGTGTCGCATCTGAGGTTCAGCCCCGACCCGATCGAGTCTGCCTATCTCGTGTCGAGTGCCGACTTCGTCGGCATCCACCAGTTCGGGTTCCTCGACCGCCTTGATGTGCTCGAGCTTGCGGCACCGGGAGCGAAGGTACTGGTCAACTCGCCCCACGATGCCGACGATGTCTGGGACCGGCTGCCGTTGGAGGTGCAGCACCAGATCATCGACCTCGATCTGGATCTCTGGGTGGTCGACGCCGAGTCGATCGCCACGGAGGCCGGCCTGGGCAAGCGGGTCAACACGGTTCTGCAGACCTGCTTCTTCGCCCTCACCGATCTCATGGACACCAACGACGCGGTCACCGCCATCAAGGGCGCGATCGATTCGACCTACGGCAAGCTCGGCGCCACCGTGCTTGACCGCAACCACGCAGCGGTCGACCTGGCGGTCGCCGGGTTGCAACACGTGGAGGTGCCCGCCGCGGCCACCACCGAGCGCACCCGCAAGCCGTTGGTCCCCGACGACTCGACCGATTTCGTGCAGCGGGTCACGGCACGTCTACTGGCCGGGGAGGGCGATCTGCTCCCGGTATCGGCATTCACCCCGGACGGCACGTTCCCGACCGCCACGACCCAGTACGAGAAGATGTCGCTGGCACGCGAGATCCCGATTTTCGATCCCGAGATCTGCACCGAGTGCGCCAAGTGCGCCATCGTCTGCCCCCACGCCGCGATCCGTATCAAGGCCTTTTCGTCCGAACAGCTCGAGGGTGCTCCCGGCACGTTCAGGTGGCGGTCGTTCAAATCGAAGGAACTCACCGATCACTTCATGACGGTGCAGGTCGCTCCCGACGACTGCACCGGCTGCCGGATCTGTGTCGACGTGTGCCCGGCGCGCTCCAAGGAGATGATCAGCCACAAGGCGATCAACATGGAGCCCAAGGCCGACCACCTGCACGACGAGCGTCTCAACTGGAACTTCTTCCTCGGGATCGAGGAGCCCCCACCGACCGCGGTTCGCACCGAGACCGTGAAGGGCTCTCAGCTCATGCGGCCCCTCTTCGAGTTCTCCGGCGCCTGCCTGGGATGCGGAGAGACCCCCTACCTGAAGTTGCTCACCCAGTTGTTCGGCGACCGGATCATCGTTGCCAACGCCACCGGCTGTTCGTCGATCTACGGCGGCAACCTGCCGACCACTCCCTGGGCCACCGGTCGCGACGGTCGCGGTCCCGCCTGGTCGAACTCACTGTTCGAGGACAACGCCGAGTTCGGCCTCGGTATGAGGGTCGCCTGCGACCAGCTCACCTCCGAAGCCCGTGCTCTCGTCGACCGGCACTCCGAGGAGATCGGCTCGGAACTCGCTTCCGACCTGCTCGGAACCGATCAGTCCGATGCCTCCGGGATCGCGCGGCAACGCGAACTCGTCGAGCGGTTGGCGAGCCGGATCACCAACTCGGCCGACCCTGACATCCGCCTGCTGGAATCCATCTCCGGTGCCCTCGTCGACCAGGGTGTGTGGATCGTCGGCGGCGACGGCTGGGCATACGACATCGGGTTCTCCGGTATCGACCACGCGCTCGCATCAGGCCGCGACATCAACATCCTGGTGCTCGACACGCAGGTCTATTCCAACACCGGTGGCCAAGCGTCCAAAGCCACCCCCCGGGCCGCGGTGGCCAAGTTCGCGGCGTCCGGCAAGTCGTCCCCGAAAAAGGATCTGGGCCAGATAGCGATGTCGTACGAGGACGTCTACGTCGCCCAGGTGGCGATGGGCGCCAACCAGACCCAGGTGGTGAAGGCATTCACCGAGGCGGCATCGTTCCCCGGACCGTCGATCATCCTCGCCTATTCCACGTGCATCGCCCACGGTATTGACATGGGCACTTCGATGAGCCAGCAGAAGCGGCTGACCGATAGCGGGTTCTGGCCGCTGTACCGCTACGACCCCCGGGTCACGATCAAGGGGAAACACGCGTTCCATCTCGACTCGCGGGCGCCTTCGATCCCGTTCTCCGAGGTGGCGGCCAACGAGGCACGATTCGCCATGTTGGCGCGATCCGACCCCGAGCAGGCCCGCCGACTCGGAGCGCTCGCCCAAGCCGACATCGACGAGCGATGGAAGTTGTACGAGCAGTTCGCCGATCTCGATCGCGTCATCCCCGACGAGCAACCCGACGAAGAGGCGTTCCGCCCGGTCGACTCCGGTACCGAGGGGACACCCTCATGAGCGTCGACCTCAGCACCCACTATCTCGGGCTCAGGCTGATCAACCCTCTGATCGCTTCGGCATCACCGGCCACCGACTCCACCGACTCCATCATGAGACTGGCCGACGCCGGTATCGGAGCAGTGGTGCTGCCGTCGCTGTTCGAGGAGCAGATCACCCACATCGAGACCGAGATCGCCCGGGTGGTCGAGAGCGGATTCGCGGCCTTTGGTGAGGCAGCCGAGGGCTTTTTGCCCGAGATGGTCGACTACAACCTCGGCCCCGACGGCTACCTCACCATGATCGAGTCGGCGAGATCGGCCGTCGGAATCCCGGTGATCGCCAGCCTCAACGGGGCAACCCCGGGTGGTTGGGTGCGTCACGCCGAGCACCTCGAATCGGCCGGGGCCTCGGCGATCGAACTGAACCTCTACATGCTCGCCACCGACGCCGAGGTCGACGGGCGGGGAATGGAAGATCGTTACATGGAGGTCGTGAGGTCGGTGGTCGACACCGTCACGGTGCCCGTGGCAGTGAAGCTCACACCGTTCTTCTCGTCGCTACCCGCCATTGCCCGCCGACTCGTCGACGAGGGCGGCGCCGCGGGCCTGGTGCTGTTCAATCGTCTCTACCAACCCGAGATAGATCTGGACACACTCACCGTCGAGCCCAACCTGAGGTTGTCCACCTCGGCCGAGCTGAATCTTCCGCTGCGATGGATCGCCCTGCTGCGCGACATCGTGGACGGGTCCATCGCCGCGACAACCGGTATCCACACCGCCCACGATGTGCTCAAGGCGTTACTCGTCGGTGCCGACGCCGCGATGATGGCATCGGCCATCCTGCGTCTGGGTCCCGGTCATGTGGCAAGCGTGCTCGCCGCGGTCGAGGGTTGGATGTCCGAACGCGACTACCGATCTGTCAGCCAGCTGAAGGGTTCGATGAGTCTCGGTTCGGTTCCCGACCCCGAGAGCTTCGTACGCGCCAACTACCTGCACGAGATGGCGTCCTGGAGCACGGAGCTTCCCTGACCACCGATCCTCTACTGATACGCGCCCACATTGGCGAGGGCCAGACTTCCGGGGCTGACCGCGGTCGGATCGGTCATCACGTTGATCAGAGCGGTCTTCCCCGAGGCGAAGGCCGCCTCGAGGGCCGGTCTGATCTCACCGGGTTCCTCCACCAGGATTCCGACGCCGCCGAGGGCCTCCACCAGTTTCTCGTAGTGGATCGTGCCGATGTCGACCACGCTCTTGATGGCCCGGCCGAGCCTCACCTCCTGGCTGTGGCGGATCATCCCCCACCCGAGGTCGTTGGACACCACCACCACGATGGGCAGTCCCTTGGTCACGGCCCGCTCGAACTCCATGAAGTTGAACCCGAGAGATCCGTCGCCGGTGAACAACACCACCCGCTTGTCGGGATTCAGGAACTTGGCGGCGTTGGCGTAAGGCACCCCTCCGCCGAGCGAACCGAACAGTCCGTAGTCGAGGTAGTGGCCCGCTCGCCGCATGGTGCGGGTCATACCGATCCAAGTGGTGGCATCTCCCCCGTCGGTCACCACGATGTCGTCGTCGCGGTCCATGAAGTCATCGACCTCACGCGACAGCCGCATCGGATGGATGGGCACGGCATCGCTGGTCCACTGCGGCTCGGCGTCGGCCAGGCTGGCCCGCTCGGCCTCGCGCAACTCGTGTACCCACGGCTCGTGGCGGGCGATGAGCACGTCGCCCTGATCACGGTCGTCTATACGGCCCCGCAGGCCCGACACGAACGCCCGTATGTCGGACACCACCGGCACGTCGACCACCCGGTTGCGGCCGATCTCCTCGGCTTCAATGTCGACCTGGACGAGAGTGGCATCGGGATTGTAGATGTCGCCGAACAGCGAGAACAGACTGAGTCGGTTACCGAGGATGATGATCAGATCCGAAGTCATGCTGGCGAAGAGACCGGCCCCGGGTCGGATGGCGAGGATTCCGCCGAAACACATGGGGTGGGTATCGGACACGATGCCCCGGCCGTTGGCGGCGGTGAACACCGGGATGCCGGTGAGCTCGACCAGCTCGGTCAGTTCGGCCCCGGCATCGGAGTACCAGGCGCCACTTCCGGCGACCAGAATCGGCTTCTCGGCCTTCATCAACAGATCATCGACCTGTTCGACCCGGGCCAGGTCGACGGGACGGGCCGTCTGATACGTGGTCGGTAACCCGAGGGCCTTGGACGGTGCCGCGGCGAGCACATCGACCGGAAGCTCGAGGTAGACCGGACCGGGACGCCCACTGCGGGCCTCACGAAACGCCTGGTCGACAAAATGGGGGATCCGGTCGACGCTGTGGCACACCAACGCCTTCTTCACCATCGGTTCGGCGACCGGGGCCTGGCGCATGTCCTGGAGGTCGAGTCGCTCGATCATGCTGACGCCGACCGAGCCGGCGATCAGCACCAGCGGGGTGCCGGCCATGGCGGCCCCGGCCACCGCCGTGAGGGCGTTGGTGAACCCGGGGCCGGCGGTGACGAGCGCGACGCCGGTGCGGCGGGTGAAGCGGGCGTAGGCGTCGGCCATCCAGACGGCGGCCTGCTCGTGCCTGGTGTCGAACATCTTGATGTCGCTCGACTCGAGGTGGATGTAGATCGGGTTGATGTGGCCCCCGCTGAGGGTGAACAACGTGTCGACACCCTGGGCAACGAGAGCGGCGACGGCCGCCTCCCCTCCGCTCGCGAACTCCTGGGTCATCATGGGTCCTCTCTATCGGTTGGGATCACGGATCTGGTCAAATTGCGGTGAGCATCCCACCGGTGGCATTGATGGCCTGCCCGGTGACATAGGACGACCGGTCGGACGCGAGATAGGCGCAGAGGTCGCCGACCTCGTCGATGGTGCCCATCCGTCCGATCGGCACGGATTCGAGCATGCGGCGCTCGGCCTCGGCCTCGTCGAGGCCCGCCACGTGGGCCTTGAGGGCGACGTTGAGCCTTTGCAGATCGGTGTCGATCAGTCCCGGGCAGATGGCATTGACCCGAATGCCCTTGGCCCCGAGTTCGACCGCCATGACGCGGGTGAGCATCATGATCGCGGACTTCGAGACCGAGTAGGCCCCGTTGGCAGCGGCGGGAACCTTGCCGGCCTTCGACGCGATGTTGACGATCGAGCCGCCTCTGTCCATCACCGCCACGGCCGCTTTGCTAACTCGAAAGGTCCCGTTGAGATTGACGTCGAGAGTGCGGGACCATTCGGCCTCGTCGTATTCGTGGAGTGGTGCGGGCGCGCCGAAGACCGTGCCGGCGTTGTTGATGACGATGTCGAGGCGTCCGAACCGCTCGATGACCGCCGCGACCCCGACGTCGACCGACTGCTGATCGGTGACGTCGATCGCCACCGCCATGGTTCTCACTCCGTGGGCCTCGCCCACGGCGGCCGCGTTGGTGTCGAGTTCAGCCGACCGGAATCCGAGATCGCTGATCGCCACGTCACAGCCCATCTCGGCCAGGCGACGGACCGCGCCCATGCCGATGCCCTTGGGGTTGGCGGCACCGGTGACGAGTGCCGACCGGCCTCGCATTTCCTTCTCGACTGCCTGTGATTCATCCATGTGGGTTGCCTCCGACCCGCCGAATGTACGGTGTACACCAATACCGACCTGCATCGGGCGAAAGTCGATTCGGGCCGGTCACGGGCACCCGAGAACGAGCCTTTCGCGGTCCATGACCATGACACTCCGGGAGACGCCGGTGCCGTCGGGGGCGATGAGCGTCACGTCGACCCGCGTCCCGGGCTCGGCCCCGACGATCACGGCCGGCGAGTGGCTTCCGGCATAGGAATGAGGTGCGAGCAGGCGGGCGTAGGTACCCGCCGTTCCTCTCACCGACACGACCGCTCCCGCGGTCGCACATCTCGGCCGAGCCGACACGGTCACCGATGATCCCTGCGTCTCGTTGCGCAGAATCGCCACTGCACCGTCGACGCCGACCGTGACGATGTCGTCATCGCCGTCACCGTCGAGATCGGCGATGGCCATGCCACGGTCGGCGGTGTCCCAGGTGATACCGAGGTCCGGCCACACATCGACGAATCGTCCGTCGCCGGTCCCGAGCAGGACCGCCGGCGGGTCGACGACCGCGACCGACGTGCCGGGGATCTTGTTGCGAACGCCTCCGTCGGGAAACCCGCCGTTGGCCACGGCCAGGTCGAGGATCCCGTCGAGGTTGAAATCGGCCGCCCCGGATGCCCACGAACTCGACACAACGGAGTCGGGCGCGCCCGGCGGGCGGATTCGTGCCGCGCCGGTCGACGCCGCCGCTGAGAACCCACCGGGTCCTGAGAGCAGCACTTCGTTGTCTCCGAGGTCGGAGACGTAGGCGTCGAGGTCTCCGTTGCCGTCGAGATCGGCCAAGGTCAACCCCATGGCGTCGATACGCAGCGCCGCTCCGATCTCCGCGGCAACGTCGGTCCATGGCCCGGTTGGGTCACCGCGGCGTGAGAACACGGCGTCCGGCCCGATGTCCCAGCCGACATCGCGATTGATCCAAATGTCGAGCAGACCATCACCGTCGACATCGGCCAGCTCACCGCTGAGTGAGATGCGGTCGCCTCCCGGCAGCCGGGTGCGGTCGAAGACCCGAGGATCGTCGGACGAGGCGATCCAGATCGCGTCGCTGGGCCCGCGGCTGCGTCCCAGCCTGACCAGGTCGACGAGCCCGTCCCCGTTGAGATCACCGGCCAGGAGCTGGCTCGAGGGACTGGCGCCCGTCAGGTCGGTCGACTCGGGTCCGCCTCCGTCCATCAGCCGGTTGCCGCCCCAGAAGATCGTGTCGTTTGGCCCGGATCGAGCGACGAGGAGATCAGGGTTGCCGTCGAGATCGACATCGCTGATCGTGACCGACGCCGCGTCGTCGACCGGCAGTTCCAGCGGCGAGGCGAAGCCATCGGGCGTCGATCGGAATACGACGAGCCTGCCGTGGGCGACCACGATGTCGACCCGGCCGTCGGAATCGAGATCTGCCGCCGCGACGCCCCCGGCCATCGGGTCGGAGAAGCCCGGGCCCACCGGGCCGTTGATCCCGAATAACGCCGTGGCATCGACGAAGCGGGCGGCGGGAATCGATGCCGGCAACGGGACCGCCGGTTCGAAGAGGCGACCGATCGGCGGGCTCGGCTTTCCGCCGCCGACGACCGTGCCGATCACCAGCCCGGCGACCGAGGTCGCCATCAGGGCGAGCAACAACCACGCAACCAACCTCCTGGCGGTCCGCGGGCGATTGCCGGAGGCGTCGTCGGGCACGGAGCCAATCTATGGCCGGCGCCACGCCCGACGGTGTCGGCCGGGTCGACGGGTTCAGCCGGCGGGGACCGAGGATTCCACGTCGATCGCCGTGGGCGCGGTGTTGATCTCGATCTTTCGAGGCTTGGCCTGCTCGGCCACCGGAATCCTCAGCGTCAGCACGCCGTCGGTGAACGATGCCTCGATGTTCTCGGCATCGAGCCCCTCACCGAGATGGACCTGACGGCGGTAGGACCCGCGACTGCGCTCCGAAAGATAGACACGATCGTCTTCTTCGAGCTGCCAGTTGCGCTCGGCCGTCACGGTGAGCACGCTCCTCTCGACGTTGATGTCGAGACTGTCGGCGCTCACGCCCGGCAGATCGATGTGAACCCACACATCACCACCACGGCGGTAGGCATCAATCGGCATCGACGAGGCGCCACGCCCAACCGCCCGACCGAGCAGCGAATCGAAATCACGGAACGGATCTTGGACAAACATCACTTTGCCTCCTCAAGTCTTGGTTACGAATGCGATCGTAACAACTTCACGCTTACTGAATATATTTCAGCTTTCCAGCAATCTTGTCAAGATTCTTGTCGTCGATATCGGATCCTGCTATCTTCATCCGATGGCCGGCCAGAAGCTCAGTCTCAGCGGTCTCACCTCGACCTCGCTCGCATTGGTCGACGCCGAGGGATTCGACGCTCTCAGCCTCTCGGCCGTCGCCGGCCGGCTCGAGGTCGGTCCCTCGGCTCTCTACACCCACGTCGACGGTCTCGCCGGGCTGCGCTACCTCGTGGCCGTCGCCTCCACCCGAAGCCTCACCGACCGGGTCCGCGATGCCGCCATCGGCGTGTCGGGCCACAAGGCACTGAAATCGATGGGACACGCCTATCGAGGTTTCGCTCACGAACACCCCGGTAGGTTCGCCTCGACGCTCCTGCCGCCGCATGGCGACGACGGGCAGCTCAGCGACGCCAACGAGTCGCTGCTCGGAGTGTTCACCATCGTCTACGGCGCCATGGGCCTCGCCCCCGACGCCGACCGCATGGCGGCGCGCTCGTGTCGGTCGGCGATCCATGGCTTCCTCACCCTCGAACACACCACCGGAACCGGCGCCGGTCACGACGCCGAATACGCCCACATGCTCGATGCCTTGGCGCGCGGACTCGCTCCCGGCCTCTGATCACCCGCGCGGCCGCAGGGAACGGCGAGCCGATCCCGGCCGAGGCCATCAACTAGCCTCAGGTCGATACCGCCAATCCCGGCCAGGCCCACCCCATGCATCAACTCTCCGGACTCGACACGACCTTTCTCAACATCGAGACTCCCACCACCTATGGGCACGTCTCGGGACTCGCCGTGTTCGACCCGTCGGAGGCCGACCACACGCCAACCCTCGACGAAATGAAGGCACTGATCCGCGACCGGATTCACCTCCTGCCCCCCTACCGGCGCCGACTGGTGCAGGTTCCGTTCGGCCTCGATCAGCCCTACTGGATCGAGGATCCCGACTTCGACCTCGATTTCCACGTCCGCCAGCTCGCGCTTCCGCCTCCGGGCGACCGTTTCCAACTGGCCGACCAGGTCGCTCGAATCGTCTCCCGACCCCTCGACCGCAGCCGACCGCTCTGGGAGCTCTACCTGATCGGCGGGCTCGAAGGCGGCCTCTTCGCCGAACTCACCAAGATCCACCACTGCGCGGTCGACGGCGTGTCGGGGGCCGAGATCCTGGGCAATCTCCTCGACGTCGATCCCTCTCCGCGTGTGGTCGACCCGCCCGACCGGCCCTGGACCCCCGACGAGGAGCCGTCACAAGTGGAGATGCTCATGCGGGGAATACTCTCGGTCGCCGCCACGCCCCGCAAGGGAATGCGGCTCGGTATCAAGAGCATCCGCCATCTTCCCCAGATCGCCGAGTCATTTGGGTTCGGACCGCTTCCCGGCGCCGACCGGATCAATCGACTCACCGGGCGACAACGCGCCGAGATGCTCTCGCAGGCACCCACCAAGCCGCCACGCACCTCGTTCAACGGCCGAATCAGCGCCCACCGGAGATTCGCCTACACGTCGATCGGACTCGATCGCGTCAAGGCGGTCAAGGGCGCCTTCGGGGTGACCGTCAACGACGTGATCATGGCCATGTGCGCCGGAACCCTGCGGCGCCATCTCGATTCCCACGGCGAACTCCCCGCCGATCCACTCGTGGCCATGGTCCCGGTTTCGGTACGCACCAAGGAGCAGTCGGGGACGTACGGCAATCAGGTCGCGTCGATGACCGCGTCGCTGCACACCGACATCGAGAACCCGGCCGAGCGACTGCTGGCGATCCACGAGTCGATGCGTGTCGCCAAGGAGAAACACCAGGCCCTACCGGCCGAGATCCTCCAGGACCTCGCCCAGTTCACCGCGCCCGCGATCGCCGCCCGCGCCTCTCGAGTGATCGCGCGTGCGGCGGTCGCCGAAATCGTCGACCTGCCCTTCAACGTCGTGATCTCGAACGTGCCCGGTCCTCAACTGCCTCTCTACGGCCTCGGGGCGAAGCTCGTGGCCAATTATCCGATATCGGCGATCAACGACGGCGTGGGGCTCAACATGACCGTGCAGAGCTACAACGGCAGCCTCGACTTCGGTTTCGTGGCCTGCCGCGAGCTCGTGCCCGATCTCTGGGAACTGATCGATCGCCTCAACGACTCCCTCGATGCCCTCGAGGCGGCAGCGGGCGAGTTCGAGACGCCGTGATCGCGAGCGACCTTCGGATCGCGCGAACGCTGATCAGAATGGTGCCCGACCTGGTGAGGGCCAGGCCCGGGTCCTCCCACACGGTGGCCGACGCCGTCGAAGCGGTCGCGGTCCGCACCCCCGACGCGTCCGCCCTCGTCATGGGCCACTCCTCGATGAGCTACCGCGAACTCGACGCGAGAGCGAACCGTGTGGCCAGATGGGCGATCGGCCAGGGCATCGGTCGCGGCGACGTGGTGGCGCTGCTCGGCGCCAATCGGCCCGAGTACGTCGCCCACTGGCTGGGGCTGGCCAAGGTCGGGGCGGTCACGGCGCTGATCAACAACAACCTCACGGGTCGCGCTCTGTGCCGATCGGTCGAGTTGGCCGGCGTCGACCAACTCATCATCGACACCGATCTCGAACCGACGTGGATCCGAGCCTGCTCCCATCTCGATCATCCGCCATCGATCTGGACGAGCGGGCCGGGTGACCGGATCGCCGACTTCGACGAGGCGTTGGCCGGCCGATCGCCACACCCACTCGACACCGGTGTGCGCCGCGGTCTCAGCACCGACGACAACCTGTTCTACATCTACACCAGCGGCACCACCGGACTCCCCAAGGCCGCCAGGTTCAGTCATCTCAGGTTCATGGCGGTGGCGACGGCGGCCAAGGCCATGGCCGGCTACCGCAGCAGCGACAACATCTACTGCCCTTTGCCGCTGTACCACACGGTGGGTGGGGTCATGGCAACCGGCGGCGCCCTGCTCAGCGGAGCGACCGCGGTGCTCGCACCAAGATTCTCGGCCTCAGGTTTCTGGTCCGACTGTGTGGACCACGACGTCACGGCGTTCCAGTACATCGGTGAGCTCTGTCGCTACCTGCTCAACTCGCCGACGCATCCTGATGAGAGCCGACACCGCATCAGGGTCTGCATCGGCAATGGCCTTCGACCCGACGTCTGGCAGGAGTTCCGCGACCGCTTCGGCCTCGATCACATAGTCGAGTTCTACGGCTCGACCGAGGGCAACGTCGCCTTCTTCAACCTTGATGACAAGGTTGGTTCGATCGGTCGAAGTCCGGCCCTGATGCGCAAAGCGGCCGGTGTCCACCTGGTCCGGTACGACATCGAGAACCAGTGCGAGTTCCGTGGCAGCGACGGTTTTTGCGTCGAGGCCCCACCAGGCCGACCCGGCGAGGCGATCGGCAAGATCACGACGGCCGCCAGATTCGAAGGCTACGCCGACGGCGAGGCCACCGAGCACAGGATCCTGCGCGACGTTTTCAAGTCGGGTGATGCCTACTTCCGCACCGGTGATCTTCTGAGCCGCGACACCGACGACTACTTCTATTTCGTCGACCGTGTCGGTGACACCTTTCGGTGGAAGGGCGAGAACATCTCGACGACCGAGGTGGCCGATTCCCTCGGCTCGTGCCCCGGGGTGCTGGAAATCAACGTCTACGGTGTCGACGTCCCGGGGCGCGACGGCCGGGCCGGCATGGCGACCGTTGTCAAGAACGACGACTTCGACCTCGATGCCTTCGCCGATCTCGGCGACCGTCGCCTGCCCTCCTACGCCCGCCCCGTGTTCCTGCGGACACGCACCAAGATCGACACGACCACCACCCTGAAGTACCGCAAGGTCGACTCCGTGAGCGACGCATTCGACCCTTCGGTCATCGACGATCCGCTGTACTACCTCGACCCGGCTCTCGGCTCCTACGTTCCCCTCGGGCGCACCGAATACGAGCAGATCTGCTCGCACAATCTCAGGCTCTGAGGCCGAGTCGCGCTGCGATCGGTCGCCGGGACCGGCTGTTAGGGTCGGGGGCCGATGACCACGACCATAAGGCGGACGACGCCTCCGATTCGCGAGATCATCCGGGTTGCCCGGCCTCACCAGTGGGTGAAGAACGCGGCCGTTTTTGCGGCCCCGGCCGCCGCCGGCTCGATGCTCGAGTGGAGCCCGGTCTGGCACACTGCGGTCGCCATGTCGGCGTTCGTTCTGGCGTCGGCGGTCACCTACATCGTCAACGACATCTGCGACGCCGAAGCCGATCGTCTCCACCCGTTGAAGCGGTCGCGGCCGATCGCCGCCGGCACCCTCTCCCCCACCACCGCCAGATCGGCGGCGATTCTGATAGCCATAGCCGCCCTCGCCGTGTCACTGTCGGTCGGCCTCTGGTTCACCCTCGTGCTGTCCGGCTATCTGGCCACGACTTCCCTCTACTCCACTTGGCTCAAGCGCATCCCGATTGTCGACGTGATCACCGTCACCACGGGTTTTGCCCTTCGGGTGGTGGCCGGAGCCTTTGCCGCCCACAGCCCGATGTCGGTCTTCCTTCTTGCCGGGGTGGCCGGAGCTGCGGCCTTCATATCGATCGGGAAGCGGGCCGGCGAGGTGGGTCGCCTCGGCGACGAGGCACCGGAACACCGTTCGGTGCTGAGGTGGTACACCCCCCGACGCAACCGCGGCCTGCTCCTGGTCACCCAACTGGTGTGCTTCGGCTCGATCATCGGTCTGACCACCACGATCATGGCGGCCACCTACTCGGCCCCGGCGATAGTCACATCGGCGGTGATTCTGGAACGGTTCCGCCGACTCGTGGCCGCCGGTCATGTCGACGATCCGGTTCGACTTGTCGTTTCGGATCGTGTCATCGCGCTCGGCGCGGCCGCGTTCGTGATCATCATCGGAGCGGGAATCTACCTGTGAGCTCCGACCGCCCCTGCCCGGTCGGCGGCGAACGGCGGCTGCTCACCGGCTGGGGTCGTACTTCGCCGAGTATGGCCACCGTCGTCGGAGCCGAAGCCGTCGGTCGCGGTGGCCATCCGAGCATGGGATTTTCCGGTCCGGCCCTGGGCCGCGGGCTCGGGCGGAGCTACGGCGACGCAGCCCAGGTCGGCGGCGGCACCATCATCGACGCCACCACGCTTCCCCGCCTGTTTCAGCTCGACCGCGAGGCCGCCAGCCTGCGGGTCGATGCCGGGGTCGGTCTCGAGGATCTTCTCCGACGAATCATCCCCCTCGGATTCTTCGTGCCTGTCACCCCCGGCACGGCCCGGGTCACCGTCGGCGGAGCAATCGCCTCCGACGTCCACGGCAAGAACCACCACCGGGACGGCAGCTTCACCCGCCATGTCCAGGGGTTGACTCTCGTCACCTCCGACGGCCCACGTCGCCTGCGTCCCGACGACGAGACCGCTCCGTTCTTCTGGGCCACGGCCGGCGGTATGGGCCTCACCGGACTGATCACCGAGGCCACCATCTCGCTGCCGCGGGTCGAGACCGGATACATCGCCTCCGAGACCACCCGCGAGCCCGATCTCGATGCTGTGATGCGGCGTTTGATCGAGGTCGACCGCACCAGTGGCTACAGCGTCGCCTGGGTCGATGGATTGTCCAAGGGCAGGTCGTTCGGTCGGGGTGTCGTCAACAGCGGCGACCACGCTCCCCTCGATGCCTTGTCGCCGGCGCAACGTCGCACTGCGACCCGCTACGACCCGAAGGTGGTGAGCATCCCACCGCTGCCCTACCCCCAGCCCCCGGGCTTCGCGATGAAGGCCTTCAATGAACTCTGGTACCGCGCCTCCCGGCCGGGGCGCCGCATCGAATCGATCAGCAGCTTCTTCCACCC
The DNA here is from genome assembly GCA_003231645.1 of Acidimicrobiia bacterium. Lineage (GTDB taxonomy): Bacteria > Actinomycetota > Acidimicrobiia > Acidimicrobiales > Aldehydirespiratoraceae > SZUA-87. The sequence goes on from QIIW01000152.1 coordinate 111,960, forward strand.
CCTCGATGCCCTGGCCAACTGGAATCTCGTCTACGGCAGACGCGGATTCCTGCAGTGGCAGTTCGCGGTGCCAGACGGCAACGAATCGCTGATCGCCGAATCACTTTCGACCCTCGCCGCCACCGAAGGCACCCGACCCACCCTGGTCGTGCTCAAACGCTTCGGGCCGGCCGGCCACGGTCATCTCTCGTTTCCCATTCCGGGCTGGACCCTCGCCGTTGATCTCCCGATCAACGGCGCCGCGCTGCGCCGTGCCCTCGACGAACTCGACGAGAAGGTGGCGGCGGCCGGCGGACGTCTCTACCTCGCCAAGGACAGCCGACTCCGGCGGGAACTCATCCCGCCGATGTATCCGCGTCTCGACGAGTGGAGGACGTTGCGAGACAGACTCGACCCGGAACGCCGATTCCGCAGTGATCTCTCGCGGCGCCTCCGGCTCACCGACCCCGACCCGGAGACTGCGTCATCATGAACGACCCGTTCGGCATACCGGAAACCGTTCTCGTGCTCGGAGCCACCTCCGAGATCGCCACCGACATGGCGGTCACCCTGGCCGACAACGGTGCCCAGCGGTTCATCCTCGCCGCCCGTTCGGTTGACAAGCTCGATGAACTCGACCGCCGTATCACCGACAAAGGAGCCGAGGTGGCGGCTCGTGTCACCTTCGATGCCACCGATCTCGATTCGCATCGCTCTCTGATCGACGGGATCTGGTCCGACCACGGCCGAGTCGACCTTGTGCTGGTGGCATTCGGACTGCTCGACACCGCGGTGGCCGACGGCAGCGTCTCCCCGACCGACATCGCGATGGTCAACTACGTCGGTGCGGTGTCGCTGATCGAACCGGTGGCCGAGAAGATGGTCGGGCAGGGCGACGGTGTGATCGCCGTCCTGTCGAGCGTCGCCGCCGAACGGCCCCGTGGCTCCAACCGTCTCTACGCGTCGGCCAAGGCCGGCCTCGACTCCTACGCGCGCGGTCTCGGCGACGCACTCGAACCCAAGGGGGTGAGAGTGCTGGTCATCCGTCCGGGATTCGTCCACACCCGGATGACCGAGGGACTCCAGCCGGCGCCCTTGTCGGTGCATCCGCCGGCGGTGTCGGACGCGCTCATGAAGGGCCTGACCGGCAAACGCAGCGTGGTCTGGGCTCCCCCACCGGTCAGGGTGCTGATGTCGGTGCTGCGGCACCTCCCGACCGGTCTCTACCGGCGTGTCACAAAGGGCCGATGATCGGTTTGCGACCGATGCGCACCCGGTGGTCGGCCCACTCCAGCATCTCGTCGTCGCCCCTGGAGTCTCCATATGCCCACACCTCACCGGGCCGCCGGGGAAACAGGGCCTGCAGTCGGGCGACCTTCTCGGGCCCACGGCAGTTGACGCCGTCGATCTGCCCGGTGAGTCGGCCGTCGGGACCAACCACCAGCGCGGTGGCGGCCAGGCCGCAGCCGAGATGTGCCGCCACCGGAGCCAGATAGGCGGTGAGGGACGCCGACACCATGACCACCACGTGGCCGAGCTGCTGGTGGGCCCGCAGTCGGGCGACGACGTCGGGGCGCAGGTCGTCGATCAACGCCCGGCCGAACGACTCCGCGAACGCCGAGAAACGGGCTGCCTCCCGGCCGGCGAGAAGACGAGCGAGACTCAGACCCTTGATGACGTCACGGTCGGGCCGGTGCCCGCGGAGCACCAGCCGGCCCGCGGACGCCGCTATCGCGGTGATCGCCGTGGCTCGTCCGGCCACCGCCGACAGGAACGGCAGAAGGCTGTCACCGGGCCGAAGGGTGCCGTCGAAGTCGAACGCGGCCAGTCCGGGCGATTCACCACCACTCGGCTGTCGTGTATCGGGAGTCAAGGTCCCGACCGGTCGGCGGCAGCCGTCTCGCCCGACCCGGAGTCGGGAGTCGTGCTCGTGGTCGTGGACTCGGTACCACTCGGCGGTGACCATCGACCAGGATCGGCGAACACCGCCACGAAGTCACGGGTGTCGGCGCTGAGATAGCGGCGCCCGGGCGCCCGCATACCGCCTTGGGCGATGGTGCCTTCGAGTCCCTTGTATCCGACGCAATTGCCGTTCTCGTCGACCGCGTAGAGATTGCCGCTCACCCACTCGGGGTTGATGTCGCCTTCCATGGCCCGTACGGCACCGGCGTCGATGAGTATGCGCACCAGGTTGTCGACCGACAATGCCGGACCGCCGACATAGAGAAGGGCCCCGTCGGCGGTGATACCCCATGCCGAGCGCCAGACGTAGGTGGCGTTGCTCAACAGCGCACCCCAGTTGGTCCGGTCGAGATACGGGGCAGGCTTGCCGTCGATGACCAACAACTCGAGATTCTGGCGAACCGACGAGATGTTGGGCAAATCGGCCGCGGTTACGCCATCACCCCACGCCAGCACGTCGACGGAGTCGTCCTTGTAGATCACCAGGGAGGCCGCCCCGTCACGCAGGGCCTTCTTCTCCTTGCCCTCGGCGTAGTAGCCGCCGCGGCTCTGACTCAACCGGAATCCCCCGTTGCCGGCGAAAATCGCCGATGCACAGCGGTCCTTGGGAATCTTGCTGGGCTGCTTCCACGACCCGCCCGGCAGATCGGTGCCGGGAAACAGTTCCACCTTGGTGAGCAACGGATCGATCCAAGCGACGAACACGAACAGGGAGGTGTGGATGTCGTCGGGACGAACACCGGTGGTGTAGACGCCGTGGAAGCCGTCGATCAGCGGTCCCCGGGGGATGAAAAGGCCTTCGAACGGAGCGGGTTCGACCGCGATCGTGGGCATCGACTTGGGCGGCGTGAGGTGGGGACGCTGCGGGACGGTGGTCGTGGTCGTGGTCGTGGTCTGCACTCCGAGCGCCGTCGTGGTGGTGGGCGTCACGGCGGTCGTCGTGGTGATCGGGATGATCAACAGATCCGGCGACGGTGTGCCGCCCACCGCGAACTGGTCCTTGCTGTAGCGGCGCTGCTCGGCCCAGTCGACCAACGGACCGAGACGCCACGAACGTGCCCACTCTGCCGTGCGGGCTTCTACCGACTGGAAACCGGGCTTGCGGAGCTCCTGGACGTAGGTGAACGTCATCGGAACGGCCAAGGCCAGCAGTAGCAGGCCCACCCACCTGAGAGCCCGGCGTCCACGTCGGCGTCGGGGAATCTCGAGGTCGGCGGCCAACGCCGCGGCCGCGTCCTCGTTGTCAGGCAGCTCGGCCGCCTCGTCGTCGGTCACTCAGAATCCTCGTTGCCGTTCGGCGCACCATGCTACGGGATGAGCAACTACGAGAGCGCGAGCCTCGCTGGTCGGATGATCCGACACACCTCCGGTCTGGCCCCGAGAAGGTCTCCCACGTGAGAGCAGCGTGTGATTCCGTTGTCGCGAATGTCGACAATGCTGCGAATCTCGGGGAGTAGGCCCCGGCGCTCCCAGAACCTGACGATCCGACTCGGTACCCCTGACGCGTCGGCCGGCTCGCCAATTCTCATCCGCCGAGACCCCGCACCACATTGACCTTCCTCCAGAGGTGAAGGTTCGTGGTGTCGTCATGGACATCATCTTGTTGCCCTTCGACCAACGGCCCGACGGTGCTACGTCCGGCGGGAAGGGTGGGCGACAACGAACTCGAGTTCGACAAGGTCTTTCTCAACACCGGAACCCGCGATTCGGTGGACGGCATCGAGGGTCTCGACTCGGTCCCCTGCCCCACCTCCCGCACCATTCTCGATCGGCGCGACCTGCCCGAGCATCTCAATTGTCGTCGGCGGTGGCTTCGTCGGTTGTGAGT